>CALPKO020000108.1 GCA_943324165.2 Bdellovibrio sp. ZAP7
AAATACCATTTGAAATTTCGATGCTATTTGGAATTAACTCAGGAATATTGTGAATAAAATAGAGATTATCTTGCTCGACAGGTCCTCCATTATAGATTTTTAAATCTGATTCTATCTCGGGAACCAAATCGTTAAGCGAATAAGCAAGCGGTTTGTTTAATATAAATCCAACCGAACCTTCGTTATTATGATCAGCCAGCAAAATAACCGATCTATTAAAAGACAAATCTCCAATTATAGAAGGCTCCGCAATTAGCAAATATCCTTTCTGTAGCTTCTCTGAAATCATATCGCTTAATTTTTAATAAATTTACAAATAAACTTTATAAGAAAACACTTTTGCTTGTCTTTTCAACATTTACACAAAAAAAAAGTCTTTTTTAGCGATTGCTAAAAAAGACTTTTAATATAAACTATAAAAAACTAGTTTACAGAACCTTCTAATTCTGCACCAGCTTTAAATTTCACTACATTTTTAGCAGCGATTTTGATAGTTGCTCCAGTTTGTGGATTTCTTCCGTCTCTGGCTTCTCTTTTAGACACAGACCAAGATCCAAATCCTACTAAAGATACTCTACCACCTTTTTTCAAAGTGCCACCTACATTTCCTAAAAATGATTCTAATGCTAATTTTGCAGCTGCTTTAGAAATTCCTGCGTCAGCAGCGATAGCATCGATTAATTCTGATTTGTTCATAATAAAAGTTATTAATTGTTGGTTAAAAATATTTCGTTAATAATAACAAATTTAAAAGGAATTCCTTATTACACAACACATTTCTTTTGATTTTACTGTTTTTGTTAATAACTTGTTTTTTTTGTTGATAAACTAACTTGTTTTTGTCATTTTTAAACTTAAATCAGTGATTTTGGCACTTAACAAACACTTGCCTTTTCAGAAAATGAAATTCCATTGAGCAGTTCTGAAGTTATCATTCTCTTTTTTCCAGGAAATTGAAGACTCAAAATGCTTATAAACCCATCCTTAACTGCAATTTTAATTTCTTTTTTTGTGGCTATAATTTTGCCAATTTCAAAAGCGTGCTTTTCTACATTTATTTCTGATTCATAAATTTTTGCGTTCCATTCTTGGTCTTTATCTTTAAAACTGCACCAAGCAGAAGGATAAGGCGAAAGTCCACGAATTAAATTATGAATTTCAAAAGCCGATTTTTCCCAATCAATTTTACAATTTTCTTTGTCTAATTTATAGGCCGTTTTGATTGTTGCATTGTCTTTCTGAACGGTAGTTTTTATATTTCCAGCTGCTATTAACACTAAAGTTTGTAATACTGTTTCACTGCCTAAAACCATCAATCGGTCGTGAAGGTTTCCAGCATTTTCATTGTTAGAAATTTCAATTTCATTACTCAATATCATTTCGCCTGTATCAATTTTATCATCAATAAAAAAAGTAGTTACGCCTGTTTTCGTCTCTCCATTGATAATTGCCCAATTGATCGGTGCTGCGCCACGGTAATTTGGTAGCAAAGAAGCATGCAAATTGAAAGTACCCAAAAGAGGCATTTCCCAAACCAATTTTGGCAACATTCTAAATGCTACAACTATTTGCAAATTAGCATTTAAAGATTTTAGTTCAGATAAGAAATCTTCGCTCCTTAAATTGCTCGGTTGTAGCAACTTTAAGTTATTTGCTACCGCATATTCTTTTACAGCAGAAAATTTTATTTTTTGTCCACGACCTGCAGGTTTGTCAACAGCAGTAATTACGCCAACAACTTCATAATTATTTTTGATTATGGCATCTAAAATTCCAACAGCAAATTCTGGCGTTCCCATAAAAACGATGCGTAGTTTTTCCATAATTATTTTTTATTTTTTATTTGATATTGGTTGTTAGATTTAATCGAAATTACATTATTTTCTAACAATTGTTGCAAAGCAGAAATCACTTCTTGAGTTGATTTTTTTGTAATTGACTCAATTTCTCGTGAATTCATATCGCTTTTAGACAATAAATCAATAATTTCTTTTGCCAAAATTACAACATCTGATTTTGGTTTACTTTTAGAAATACAAATAGAGCAAATTCCACAATTTTCTTTTTTTAATTCACCAAAATAAGCAAGTATCAACTTGTTTTTGCAGACTGTTTTGTCATTTACATAATTTAGAACAGATTTAATTTGCTCTTTTTTAAGTTCATTTTGACGTATTAAATCCTTTGAAATCCTATTAATCGTTCTTTCGTCCTCTCGCACTTCATTAAAAATCAATGTAGCATCGAAATTTTTTGCAAAATAATCAATTACCCCTTTTTCTTGTAATTTTTGTAAAACTGTCATTATTTTATCTTCATTCGTATTGCTTTTTTTGGCAATTAAAGTCAAATTTAAAGCGACAGCATTTTCATAAATACCAACATAAGTTCTTAATATTGACAATATAACTTCCTCATCTTGTGGATTCAAACTCATGTAACGCATTACTTCTTTTGAAGAAATAATAAATTGAACGGAAACTTTTTCTGAAAATTCTTGAGACAGATTAATTGCACCTTGTCGATCTAAAAATTGGATGGCGTTAAAAGTTTTTAGTATTGGAAATTGGTACTGTGCGCAAAATTGATTTAAATTAAATGAAAATTTTTCGTCAATTCCTTCGCCATAAGCAATTTGAAAATAATTACACAGTTTAACAAACACTTTTGTCAAAAAAGTTTTATCTACCAAATTGGATAAAAAAGCATGTTCAGCCGACATAATATCTGAAGCATTAGACAGCAAGACAGCAAATGCTTTTTCTCCATTTCGACCAGCACGACCCGTTTCTTGATAGTAATTTTCAATATTTTCGGGCAATTGAACATGAATAACCGTTTTTACATTGGCTTTATCAATTCCCATTCCGAAAGCATTTGTTGCCACCATAACGTTTGCTTGTTCATTCATCCAAAGCAATCGGTTTTTATCTTTTTCCTTGTGCGATAATCCTCCATGATAATAAGTTGCAGAAAAACCGATGTTTTGTAACTGTGTTGAAATTTCTATACAAGATTTTCTATTTCGTACATAAATAATGGTGGGTGAATTGTGTTTTTTTAGAATTTGACCAATTTTGTATAACTTATCTTCCGTTTCAAAAACCATATAAGCGATGTTTTTTCGTTCGAAAGATTGCTTAAAAATAGTCGGTTTTTCTAAATCTAATTGGACAATGACATCATCTTGTACTTGTTTCGTAGCAGAGGCTGTTAATGCTAAAAATGGGATTTTAGGAAAATGACTTTTTAAATTTTTGATTTTTAAATACGATGGACGAAAGTCGTGTCCCCATTGCGAAACACAATGTGCCTCGTCTATCGCGATTAAATTAACTGGTAAATTTTTAATTCTATCAAGAATCCAATCACTTTGCAAACGTTCTGGTGAAAGGTATAAAAACTTGTAGTTTCCGAATTCAAGATTATCAAGAAGCGCAATAATTTCGTCTGATTTTATTCCTCCAGTTAAAGCTATGGCTTTGATGTCTCGTTTTTCTAAATTGGCAACTTGGTCTTTCATCAAAGCTATTAAAGGCGAAATTACAAGGCAAATTCCTTCTTTCATCATTGCTGGAACTTGAAAGCAAATAGATTTACCTCCCCCTGTTGGCAAAATCCCAAAAGTATCGTTTCCTTCTAAAACAGCATTAATAATTTCTTCTTGATAAGGTCTGAATTGCTGGTGTTTCCAATATTTTTCAAGAATTTTCAGCGATGCTTTCATAAATTCAGAATTCAAATTTAATTCAATTGAAGGCGTTGAGTAATTTTTGAATTAGATTTAAGAAATTACTCTTTTAAATAATTCAAAATAAAATCAATTCTATTTGCTACGTTGTCTTTCGGAACGCTAATCAAATTGTAACCGTATTTTTGGTAAGTTTCCGTTAAGTGATTGAAAATTAATTTTGCTTGTTCATAGTTTTCGTAGCGTTCTTCGTCGCTTACATAAATTTCTTCCCATGGCGGTAGAATAAAAATTTTGGTGTATTGATATGTTTTGCAAGCAACATCAAAATGAGCAGGATAACTATCCCCAATATAATGCATATAAGCCAAAACATCTGGTATTCCGCGGTCAAGAAACACAATTTCATGCGGTTCATTAACGGCATTTTGATGTTGTTTTACGCGCCCTTCTAGTAACAACTCGCTAAAAAGCAAAGGATTTTCAAGGAATAATTGTTCAATACCTTGTTTTTTGGCCTCCATTGTTACTTCGCGAGATACTTCGGGATAACAACAATATCCTTTCGCCATCAAACCATCTATAATAGTTGTTTTTCCTGTTCCTGGACCACCAATAATAACTACAATTTCTTTTTGCACTTTTTTAGAAATAAGGCGCAAAAATAGCTAAAGTTATTGGTATTTATCAAAATGACAAAGATAAATCTTTCTTAGATGAAAATTTCTAAATTCTAAATTCCAAAATCTAAATTCAAAATGTTATATTTGCTATTATTTTAAAAAGTAAAATGAACCAAGAACAAGATAAAATTACTAAAGAATTTTACGATAGACTTAAAGTAGAACTAAACAATAGTAATAGCTGGCCCGCGGAATATTTATTTAAATTTATTGTGCCCACAGTCAATGATAATGTAGAAAAAGTAGAAAATGCTTTTAATTGTATGGGGGCAGTTATAAAAACTACAAAATCTAAAACCGCAAAATTTACAAGTATTTCTGTTGATGTTACGATGAAAAGTGCTGAAGAAATCATAGAAAAATACCAAGAAGTTTCAACCATAAAAGGCATTGTTTCACTATAAATTATGACTCAAAAATATACCAAAGAAAATGCAAACGATGTAGTCTTTAATTTAGAGTACAATTCAGAAAGACAACATTTAATTATACCAGAATATGGTCGGCATTTGCAAAAATTGATTGATCAAGCAACTGAAATTGTTGATGATGTTGATCGCAATAAAGCAGCAAAGTATATCATTCAAGTAATGGGAAGTTTGAATCCACACTTGCGTGACGTACCTGATTTTCAACATAAACTGTGGGATCAATTGTTTATTATGTCTGATTTTCGGCTAAATGTTGATTCGCCTTATCCTATTCCATCTCGCGAAGTTTTGCAATTAAAACCTGATATTTTAAATTATCCCCAAAATTTTCCAAAATACCGATTTTATGGCAATAACATTAAATACATGATTGATGTTGCCAATAAATGGGACGAAGGTGAATTGAAAAATGCGTTGGTAAAAGTTATTGCTAACCACATGAAAAAATCTTATTTAAGTTGGAATAAAGACACGGTTAAAGACGATGTAATTTTTGAACATCTTTATGAACTATCAGGTGGAAAAATCAATTTGACACAAAGTTCGGAAGAATTGTTGAATACCACCGATTTGATGCGCACTAACAAAAGGGTTTCAAATAAAATTATGCCAGCTGGACAGCCAAAAATTGCACCCAACAAATCTGCCAAAAATCAAAAAACACCAATTCATAAAAACCAAAACAGAAAACCAATCTAGTAATTTTTAAATACGATTAAAATAAAAATTTACTCCTATTTAAAAATACTCAAATTTAATCCATAATGGGAACATTCAAAATCGAAGGAGGAATCCGCCTTAAAGGAGAAATTACACCACAAGGTGCAAAAAACGAAGCGTTACAAATTTTATGTGCTGTGCTTTTATCGCCAGAAAAGATAACAATCAACAATATTCCTGATATCATTGATGTCAATAAACTAATCACTCTACTTGGAAATTTGGGTGTGAAAATTCAGAAAAATGGCGGTGGTTCGATCACCTTTCAAGCAGATGAAGTAAACGTAGCTTACCTAGAAACAGAAGCATTCAAAAAAGAAGGCGGTTCACT
>CALPKO020000109.1 GCA_943324165.2 Bdellovibrio sp. ZAP7
TAAAAAAATGGTTGTTTTCACCAGATGAATTTGAAGTTTCAATTGCTCCTTATAAAATAGGGGACGAGGTAGAACTAAGATCAGGACCTTTCATTTCGCAAAAAGCCAAAGTGAAAGAAGTAAATAAAACCCATTATGTATTAGTTTTAGAGGCAATGGGTTGCGTTTTAAAAATTAAACATTTATAAGGTAGTCGGTATTACAATAATTTATTTTTGAATAATTAAGTTTATAAAATGTGACTTAAAAGGGCGGAGCCGTATAATAAATTAAAAAAACCCATTAATTTTAACTGTAAAATATAATTGTATTAAGTTTTTTTTAATAAAATAAATAATCAATATGAATTCTAGTACAAAAATTGCAATTATCGGACTTGGATACGTCGGACTTCCATTAGCAAGATTATTCGCCACAAAATATCAAGTTGTTGGATTTGATATTAATCAAAAGAGAATCAACGGACTAAATGCTGGTAATGATAGTACTTTAGAAGTTTCAGATGAAGTTTTGCAAAAAGTTTTAGTAAAAGATTTTAGTAAAAATCAAATTGGTTTGGTTTGTTCTTTCGACCTAAATTCAATTGCAGATTGCAATTATTACATTGTTACCGTCCCAACACCAGTAGATAAAAATAATCGTCCAGATTTAACTCCTTTGTATAAATCAAGTGAGACTGTTGCTAAGGTCTTAAAAAAAGGGGACATAGTTATTTATGAATCAACCGTTTATCCGGGTGTTACAGAAGAAGAATGTGTGCCAGTTTTAGAGCGAATTTCTGGTTTGAAATTTAATGTTGATTTTTTTGCAGGTTATTCGCCGGAAAGAATAAATCCTGGAGATAAAGAACACACCGTTGAAAAAATACTCAAAGTTACCGCTGGTTCCACGCCGGAAATTGGTCAAAAAGTGAATGATTTATATAAATCTGTAATCACAGCAGGAACACATTTGGCGCCAACCATAAAAGTAGCAGAAGCTGCTAAGGTTATAGAAAATTCACAACGCGATATTAACATTGCTTTTGTAAATGAACTGGCAAAAATATTCAATTGCATGGATATTGATACCCATGCAGTTTTGGAAGCCGCTGGAACCAAATGGAATTTTCTTCCATTTAAACCAGGACTTGTGGGTGGACATTGCATAGGTGTTGACCCTTATTATCTTGCTCAACGTGCCCAAGAATTCGGTTATCATCCTGAAATTATTTTGGCAGGAAGAAGATTGAATGACAGCATGGGCGAATATGTAGCTTCTCAAGTAGTAAAATTGATGATAAAAAAAGGAATTTCGATAAATGGTGCAAGACTGTTAATGCTGGGAATTACTTTCAAAGAAAATTGTCCAGATGTGCGAAACACTAAAATTGTAGATGTAATTGGAGCTCTAAAGGAATACGGTATAGAAATTACGATTTATGATCCTTGGGCAAATCCAGACGATGTGAAGCATGAGTATAATCTCGTAACAGAAAAAACAACTCCATCAGGAAAATTTGATGCAATAGTTCTTGGCGTCGCCCATAAAGAATTTTTAGAAATTGATCTTGCCTCATTTAAAAAAGACACTGCAATTGTTTATGACGTTAAGGGTATTCTTAAAAATTCTGACGGAAAGTTATAAGTAAATATTTATAAATTGTATAAAAGTTTTAAATATTTTTAGATATGAATATATTGAATCTTATTGGAAGAGAACAAATGTTATTTACAAATGACATCTCAAATCATGAAAATGAATTAATGAATGTAGTTTCTACCTCTAGTTTTTTAGTTATTGGAGGCGCAGGTTCAATAGGTCAGGCGGTTACCAAAGAAATTTTTAAGCGTAAACCTTTAAAGCTGCATGTAGTTGATATCAGTGAGAATAATATGGTCGAACTTGTAAGAGATATAAGAAGTTCATATGGATATATTGGCGGTGATTTTCAAACATTTGCTTTAGATATTGGTTCTGTAGAATATGATGCGTTTATTGAATCAGATGGAAATTATGATTATGTTTTAAATCTGTCTGCATTGAAACATGTACGCTCTGAAAAAGATCCTTTTACCCTTATGAGAATGATTAATGTTAATATATTTAATACGGATAAAACTATTCAACAAGCAATCTCTAAAGGAGCGAAAAAATATTTCTGTGTCTCTACCGATAAAGCTGCTAATCCTGTTAATATGATGGGTGCTTCGAAACGAATCATGGAAATGTTTATTATGAGAAGAAGTAGGGAGATTGACATATCAATGGCTAGATTTGCTAATGTTGCCTTTTCAGATGGATCATTACTTCACGGATTCAATCAAAGAATACAAAAGCAACAGCCCATTGTAGCGCCGAATGATATTAAACGATATTTTGTAGTTCCGCAAGAATCAGGAGAATTATGCTTAATGTCGTGTATCTTCGGAGAAAATAGAGACATATATTTTCCAAAATTAAATGAGAACTTACATCTGATTACTTTTTCTGAGATTGCTATAAAGTACCTAAAAGGAATAGGTTACGAGCCATATCTGTGCAAAAATGAGGAAGAAGCTCGTTCTTTAATTGGACTTTTACCTCAACAAGGAAAATGGCCTTGTTTGTTTTCCGCAAGTGATACAACAGGAGAAAAAGATTTTGAAGAGTTTTTTACGGATAGCGAAGTATTAGATATGAGTCAATTCGAAAATTTGGGTGTGATCAAAAATCAATTGAAAAGTGAAGATCAAAAATTAAATTTTTTCGAAACATCAATTAAAGAATTAAAGAAAGCCAAAAAATGGAATAAGGAACAAATTGTTGATTTATTTTATGACATGATTCCGGAATTTGGACATAAAGAAGTTGGAAAATACCTAGACTCAAAGATGTAATTATGAATGATGTTATAAAATCCATTAATTTTATTAAAAGCAGGTTTCAAAGCGAAAACTTTATACCGTTGCATGTTCCTAATTTTGGAGGTAACGAAAAAAAATATTTATTGGATACCATCGATACCACTTTTGTTTCTTCTGTTGGCGCATATGTTGATCAGTTTGAAAAAATAATTACTGAAATAACAGCCACTCAAAAAGCAGTTGCCGTTGTAAATGGCACTGCAGGCATTCAAATAGCGCTTCGCCTTGTGGGTGTAAAATCAAACGACGAAGTTATTACACAAGCATTAACATTTGTGGCTACTGCTAACGCGATTGCTTACAACAATGCGCATCCAATATTTCTTGATGTTGATTTAGATACCATGGGTTTATCGCCAAAAGCTGTAGAAAATTTTTTAATTGAATTCGGAGAATTACGCGAAGATGGTTGTTACAACAAAAAGACTAACCGGAAAATTTCGGCATGTTTGCCAATGCATACTTTTGGTTTCCCAGTGCATTTAGATGAGTTAATTCGAGTTTGCAACTTATGGAATATTCCAATCGTGGAAGATGCAGCCGAATCCTTAGGAAGTCAATACAAAGGAAAGCCAACAGGAAGTATGGGAAAGATAGGTGTTTTTTCATTCAATGGAAACAAAATTGTCACCTGTGGCGGCGGAGGTGCAATTGTTACAAACGACACGCAGTTAGGTGAAAAGGGAAAATACATTACCACCACAGCCAAAATCCCTCATCCTTATGAATATGTTCATGACGAATTAGGTTTTAATTATAGAATGCCAAACCTTAATGCTGCATTAGCTTGTGCACAATTAGAACAGCTAAATCGTTTTTTAGAAAATAAAAGAGATTTGGCACATCAATACAAAGCTTATTTTTCAGACAATGGGATAATTTTTAGAACCGAAACAACTGAAACGAAAGCTAATTACTGGCTAATGTGTGTTGAGTTAGAAAATAAAGCCGAGCGAGATTTGTTTTTAAAAGAAACAAATCAAAGTAATGTGATGACAAGACCTATTTGGCAATTAATGTTCAGATTGCCAATGTATGCTAATTGTCAAAAAGACGAACAAATTAATGCCTTATTTTTAGAAGAAAGAATTGTAAATATTCCAAGTAGTGTTAGATAAAAAATTGATTCTAGTTGGCTATTCTGGTCATGGATTTGTTGTTGCTGAGGCTGCAATATGCTCTGGATTAAACTTAAAGTTCTATAGCGAGATGGTAGAAATAAAATCCAATCCATTTGATTTGGGATATTTAGGCTTTGAAGGCGATAGTAATTTCAAATATTGGAACAGTGAATTTGAATTTATTTTAGGAATAGGAAATAATAAATTAAGACAGCAAATTGCTAACTTAATATTGACGAAAAATGGAAAAATTTTAAACGTTATTCATCCAACAGCATCAATTAGCCAAAAAATAGATATTGGATTTGGAAATTTAATTGCTAGAAATGTTGCCATTAATCCATTGGTTTCTATTGGTAATTTTTGCATTTTAAATACAGGTTGTATTATCGAACACGAATGTCAGTTAGCCAACGGGGTCCACATTGCTCCAGGAGCAGTCTTGGCAGGAAATGTTAAAATTGGCGAAAATACTTTTGTAGGCGCAAATGCGGTTATTAAACAAGGAATTAAAATTGGGAAAGATGTTATAATTGGTGCTGGATCCGTAATAATTAAAGACATTTCAGATAATAAAAAAATTGTTGGAAATCCATCCAGAGAAATATGAATAAAAAAGTAATTATTATTGCCGAGGCAGGAGTAAACCACAATGGCAACATTGAAATGGCAAAACAGTTAATTGATGTTGCGGTAAATGCTGGTGTAGATTATGTAAAATTTCAAACTTTTAAAGCAGAAACCATAGTAAGTCCAACTGCCAAAAAAGCTGATTACCAAGCTAAAAATATAGTCGACGACGATGATTCTCAGTTTCAAATGCTAAAAAATTTAGAATTAAGTCATGAAAATCATCTTTCGTTAATTGACTATTGTAATCAAAAAAACATTAAATTCTTTTCAACAGCATTCGATGTAGACGGGGTAAATTATTTAGATGGTTTAGGATTGGAAATGTTTAAAATTCCGAGTGGCGAAATCACTAATTATCCTTATTTAAAAACTATTGCTCAAAAAAATAAGCCTATAATTTTATCGACCGGAATGGCAACATTAGGAGAGATAGAAAATGCAATCGCAGTTCTTACAAAATATGGCGCAAACAGAGAAACGCTAACAGTTCTTCATTGTAATACGGAATATCCAACACCAATGAAAGATGTTAATTTAAAAGCAATGCTAACAATTGGTCAGACTTTTGGCGTTCAAATTGGTTATTCTGACCATACGCTGGGCATTGAGGTGCCAACAGCGGCAGTAGCATTAGGAGCTTCAATTATCGAAAAACATTTTACGTTAGATAGAAATTTGCCAGGTCCAGACCACAAAGCGTCTTTAGAGCCAAATGAATTAAAAGCGATGGTCAATTCGATTAGAAATATTGAAAAAGCCATTGGGGGCAATGGTCGAAAAGAACCAAGTGCTAGCGAAACAAAAAATATTGGTATTGCCAGAAAAAGCATACATCTGAAAAATGATTTAAAAGCTGGAAGTATAATTTCAGAAGATGATATAATAGCATTGCGTCCCGGCGATGGTATTTCTGCGATGCAATGGAATAATATAATTGGAAAAAAATTAAAACTTGATAAGGTTGAATTTGAAAAATTAGATTGGAGCGATATTTCATGAAAATTGGCATACTAACAAGCTCACGAGCGGATTATGGAATTTATCTTCCACTTCTTCAAAAATTAAACATAGATACTTTTTTTGAAATTGAAATCATTGCATTTGGAACGCATTTGTCAAAATTTCATGGCTTTACTGTAAATGAA
>CALPKO020000110.1 GCA_943324165.2 Bdellovibrio sp. ZAP7
ATGAAATGCATTTAAGAGATATAAAATTACTTTTCCAATAAGCATCTTTTAAAGTATTGAAGCAAAAATTATATTAATTTATACCATTTCCATTAATTTGGAAGATAATCAATGAAATACAATCCGAACGAAATAGAAGCCAAATGGCAAGAGTATTGGTTAGAAAATAAAACTTTTGCTGCCGTAAACAATTCAGATAAACCAAAATATTATGTATTAGATATGTTTCCGTACCCATCTGGCGCGGGTTTGCACGTTGGTCATCCATTAGGTTACATTGCTTCGGATATTTATGCGAGGTTCAAACGACACAAAGGTTTTAACGTTTTGCATCCGCAAGGTTACGATAGTTTTGGACTTCCGGCAGAACAATACGCGATTCAAACTGGTCAGCATCCTGACAAAACAACGAAAGCAAATATTGCTCGATACCGCCAACAACTCGATAAAATTGGTTTTTCATTTGATTGGGATAGAGAGGTTCGTACTTCAAACTCCGATTATTACAAATGGACACAGTGGATTTTTATCGAATTATTCAACTCATGGTATAGCAAAAATGAAGGAAAAGCAATTGAAATTTCAGCACTTGTAAAAGTTTTTGAAGCAGAAGGTAATGCAACTGTTGACGCTGCTTGCGATGATGATGTTTTTGTTTTTTCCGCTTCAGAATGGAATTCTTTTTCCGCGGAAGAACAACAAAAAATGCTTTTAAAATACAGAATGACCTATTTGGCCGAAACAGAAGTGAACTGGTGTCCAGGTTTAGGAACAGTTTTAGCCAACGACGAAATCGTAAATGGCGTTTCAGAACGCGGCGGATTTCCTGTAGTTCGTAAAAAAATGACACAATGGTCGATGCGGATTTCAGCTTATGCAGACCGCTTGCTTTCAGGCTTAGACCAAATTGACTGGACAGAAAGTTTGAAAGAAAGCCAAAGAAATTGGATTGGGAAAAGTGTTGGGGCTTTAGTAAGTTTTAAAATAAAAGAAAATGAAACGGATTCGATAGATTTTATATTAACAGGAGATAATACAACAGAGCATACAATTGAAGTTTTTACCACTCGTCCGGATACTATTTTTGGTGTAACCTTTCTAACACTTGCGCCAGAGCATGATTTGGTGGCGAAAATCACAACTTCTGAGCAAAAAAATGCAGTCGAAGCTTATATCGCTGCGACCACTAAACGTTCTGAAAGAGAAAGAATGGCGGATGTTAAAACGATTTCTGGCGTTTTTACCGGAGCTTATGCCGAACATCCATTTACAAAAGAACCAATTCCGGTTTGGATAGGCGATTACGTTTTGGCAGGTTACGGAACTGGTGCGGTTATGGCAGTGCCTTGCGGAGACGAGAGGGATTATGCTTTTGCCAATTTCTTCGCCAACCAAAATGGAATGCCTGTAATCAAAAATATCTTTCGCCCCCTAGCCCCCAAAGGGGGAATTGAAGGAAACAACATAGAAAATTTGAAGGAAGCATTTACATCCAAAGAAGGATTTGTGTTAAGTAATTCCCATTTTATTGAGGGAATGAACTACAAACAAGCTACAAAAACCGTTATCGAAGAATTAGAAAAACTAGGAAGTGGAAAAGGGAAAACCAATTACCGTTTGCGAGATGCCGTTTTTTCTCGTCAAAGATATTGGGGAGAACCGTTTCCAATTTATTATGTGAATGGATTGCCGAAAACCATCGATGTTAAACATTTACCGATTAAACTTCCTGAAGTAGAAAAATATTTACCAACAGAAGATGGTCAACCGCCTTTGGGAAATGCCACCACTTGGGCTTGGGACAGTATTCAGTGTTCAGTTGTAAGTAATCAGTTGATTGATAACGTAAATATATTTCCTCTCGAATTGAACACAATGCCGGGTTGGGCAGGAAGTTCTTGGTATTGGTTGCGCTATATGGATGCGAATAATAATGAAGCATTTGTTTCTAAAAAAGCAGAAAACTATTGGCAAAATGTAGATTTGTACATCGGCGGGAGCGAACATGCCACTGGGCACTTATTGTATGCTCGTTTTTGGAATAAATTCTTGAAAGACAGAGGGTTTGTAACGCATGATGAACCATTTAAGAAATTGATTAACCAAGGAATGATTTTAGGGAACAGTGCGTTTGTTTATCAATCTATTCATGAGAATAAAAAAGCGCCAATCATATATTTGTCTGAAGGACTTTTACAAAAAGACAATATTGAAAGTGATTGGTCTAGTAAGAAAGATGAATTGTTTATAGCAAATGGATTAACAAAAGAAGATGCTGATAAAGTAACTTTTAGAGCAATTCATGTAGATATATCGACCTTGAAAAATGAAAATGAAGTAGACATTGATAAATTAAAAGCTTGGAGGGATGAATTTTCTTTTGGTAATTTTTTCCATGAAAAAGATGGTAAGTTTAAAGTATTACGCGAAGTCGAAAAAATGTCAAAGTCAAAATACAATGTAGTAAGTCCAGATGATATTTGTGTAGATTATGGCGCCGACACTTTGCGTTTGTATGAAATGTTTTTAGGTCCATTAGAACAATCCAAACCATGGAATACAGCAGGAATTTCTGGGGTTTTTGGATTTTTAAAGAGATTATGGAAATTGTATTTTGATGAACAAGGACTTATTGTAACATCAAATCCAGCTAGTAAAGAGGCATTAAAAAGTCTTCACAAAACCATCAAAAAAGTAAATGAAGACATTGAAGGATTTTCGTTTAATACTTCTGTTTCGCAATTTATGATCTGCGTTAACGAATTAACCGCAATGAATTGTCGTGAAAGAAGCATTCTCGAACCATTAGCAATATTGATTTCGCCCTATGCGCCTCATATTGCAGAAGAATTATGGGAAAAACTTGGACATCAAAACAGTATTTCTGAAGTGCCATTTCCGCAATTTAATCCAGAACATTTGGTCGAAAGCAGCAAAGAATATCCAGTTTCGTTCAACGGGAAAATGCGCTTCACTATTGAATTACCTTTGGATTTAACTATTGCTCAAATTCAGGAAATTATTATGGCCGATGAACGAACCATTAAACAATTAGATGGAAAAACGCCAAATAAAGTGATTATCGTTCCTGGAAAAATTATCAATCTGGTTTCATAATATGTTCGATGGTAAATTTAAAATATTAAGATAAATTTATAAACCGTCAATTTGTCATTTTCAAAAATTGGTTTTAAATTTGATACCACATTTGATAAATAAACTTTAAAAAAATATAAAAAATGGGAATGTCTTATATGCTTTTGGCGGGAGCCATAATGTTAGCAAGTTGGTTGGTGAGCAATAGATTGAAAAGTAAATTTGAATTTTATTCAAAACTTCAACTTCAAAATGGTATGTCTGGCAAAGAAATTGCCGAAAAAATGTTAGCTGACAACGGAATTCGTGATGTAAAAGTCATTTCTGTCGAAGGTCAACTGACTGATCATTACAATCCTTTAGATAAAACGGTCAATTTAAGTGAAGCGGTTTATAACCAAACAAATGCTGCTGCGGCTGCCGTTGCTGCTCACGAATGTGGTCACGCCGTGCAACATGCGGTGGGTTACGAATGGTTAACAATGCGATCTAGGTTAGTGCCAATCGTAAATATAGCTTCTAGTTATATGCAATGGATTTTATTAGGAGGAATTTTAATGATAAGGACTTTTCCACAACTTTTGTTGGTGGGAATCGTCATTTTTGCGGCAACAACTTTGTTTTCAATCATTACTTTACCGGTAGAATATGATGCAAGCAATCGCGCTTTGGCTTGGTTGGAAAACAAAAGAATGTTAAACCAGCAAGAACAAGCTGGCGCAAAAGATGCTTTAAAATGGGCAGCAAGAACGTATGTAGTTGCCGCTTTAGGATCAATAGCAACTTTAATGTACTATGTTTCTATCTACATGAACAGAAGGTAAAAGCACATAGTTCGATTTTTATTACAACCGAATCATTAAATTGATTCGGTTTTTTTGTTGTTAAAACTACAAAATAAAAAAAATCCGCAAAATGATTTAAACATTTTACGGATTTTAAAGAAGTTGGTCTACTAGGACTCGAACCTAGAAAGACTGCACCAAAAACAGTTGTGTTACCATTACACCATAGACCAATAATCTTGCGGTTAAGCGAGTGCAAATTTAATACAAAAATCAATACTCGCAAATTTTTTTACAGAAAAAAAGGAAATTTTTTTATGTTGATTTTGGATTGAATTTATTGCCATTTTTTGCAAATTTTTTTGTTTCAAAAAAAATGAAAACTTTATTTGAAAAAAATGTTAATCAATACTTCCATAAGCAAAAAAACATTTTCTTTGTACACTGAAAATAATTATAAATTACTAAATATAAATATGACCACATTTAACTTTAACAAATGGAATACAATCCTTGGTTGGTTCGCTTTTGCTGTTGCGTTAGTAACCTATACGCTCACGGTTGAGCCAACTATGAGTTTTTGGGATTGTGGCGAATACATAGCAACCGCCGCAAAATTAGAAGTTGGTCACCCGCCAGGAGCACCTCTATACCAGATGATTGGTGCATTTTTTGCCATGTTTGCAATCGATGAAAAACATATTGCATTGATGGTCAACATGATGTCTGTTTTTTCAAGTGCATTTACTATTTTATTTATGTTTTGGTCGTCGTCAATGATTTTGAAAAAAATTGTGACTCAATTCTCTGAAATTGATAAAAATAGTTCAATCGCTATTCTCGGAAGTTCATTTGTTGGTGCTTTAGCATTTACTTTTTCAGATAGTTTTTGGTTCAATGCTGTTGAAGCTGAAGTTTATGCAATGGCATCACTTTTTATTGCGCTCCTCTTTTGGTTAGGTTTACGTTGGGAACAAGAAATGAATACACCACGCGGAAACCGCTGGGTTTTGTTGATTGCGTTGGTGACCGGACTTTCTTTTGGAGTACATTTTATGGCATTGTTAACGGTTCCTGCGATAGGAATGTTGTATTTTTTCAAGAATTATAAAGTTGTTACCGTCAAAAATTTTCTAATTGCGAATTTCATCGTAATTTTTATCTTCCTCTTTATATACAAATTGCTTTTGCCTTTAACGATGGCTTTATTCGGAAAAACCGAAATTTTCATGGTCAATAGTTTCGGCTTACCATTCAATTCTGGAACCATTTCCGTAAGTCTTTTGCTAATTGCTTTCTTTTATTTTGGAATAAAATACACGAAACAAAAAGGATATGTTCAAATTAACACCCTTATTTTAGCCATTTTGTTCATCTTGATTGGTTTTTCAACTTGGATGATGCTTCCTATTCGTGCCAATGCAAATACGGTGATCAATGAAAATAAACCTTCTGATGCTGCCGAAGTTTTGGCCTATTATAACAGAGAACAATACGGTGTAAATCCACTTTTTTATGGCCCTCAATTTTCAGATGCGTATTCTGGCTTAGACAAAGACGAACCTTATTTAGATAAAGCACCAAACTACGAGAGAGATTATAAAACGGGCAAATACGAGATTACCAACAATTATATCAAAGCCGAACAAAATAGCGATGATTCTCAAAAAACATTTCTTCCGAGGATGTGGGATACAGAACATGCCGAAAATTACATGACTTTTTCGCGGCCATTGTCGTTTCAAATTGATCCTAATTATGCTTACGAAGATGAACTTGCTCAATATGGAATTGATATAGAACAGGCAGACGAAGAACAAATTGCTGCTGCAGTTGCACAATTGCGAGGTGAAGTTGAAAAAACAGTTTCAGAATTCAGAAAAGCCTATGCCGATGGTCAAA
>CALPKO020000111.1 GCA_943324165.2 Bdellovibrio sp. ZAP7
TATGGCACTATTCAAATCTAACACCCAACACCCAACACCCAACACCCAAAACCCAACTTCCATCTTACTTTTTTTACGCAAAGGAATTTTCCTTTTTTCTATCGCGTTGTTGGTATTGTTCAAATCAAAATAGTGTGCTAGCGTGAGTCTTGACAACAAATAGCTCACCGTAGATTCAGCTCCTTGGTTCAGGTTAACTTGATTTTCTTCTAAACCGTCATAACATCCACCAGTGCAAGGATTGTAAATAATTTGTTGCAAATGATTTTTCCCTAAAAACCAATTGAAGGCCACCGTCATTTTATCTAAATATTTCTTGTCTCTAAAAACCATATAAAACAAATCTAACGCCATCACCGTGTAGGCAACATCAATTGGCTGTTCCCCAAATTGATTAACTGATTTTCCTTTTACTTGCCAGCCTTGGTTAGAAATCACTTTAATTTGGTCTTTTTTGAAAATAACCGATAACAGAAAATCAAAACTAGTTTGCGCTATGGTTTTAAACAATTCACTGCCTGTTGCCAAGTGCGCATAGAGCATCGCTTGCGGTAGAACACTGTTGCCATAGGTCAAATAATCTTCAAACCATTTCCATTTTTGGTCTGACACGCCACGGTATTTAGAAACCAAATCGTCTCCTAAATTGATAATTAGTTGCTTAATTCTAACTTCATTTTTATTGATATTATAGTGATATAAACCTTTTATAGCGAATGAGATTGCTCTTGGAGAACGTAAATGTGCGATGTTTAAAAGCGATTTGTTCAAGGAATGTTCTGCCATTTTAATATAAAAGGAATCGAACAAGGTACCCATCGAACTGAATTCGCCCAACGCCCAAATGGCTCTTCCATTGGCATCTTCTAGATTTTCATCTTGATTTTTGTCTAAAAAATGGCCATCGATGTCTACATAGTTCAAAAACCTTCCATCTTCCTGCTGGCAAGAAACGATAAACTTGAGATAAGTTTCTATCAAAACCAAATCGGTCATTTCGCCAGTCAACTCATAGTGTCTGGCAATAGCAACCAATGCCCGTGCATTGTCATCAATCGTATAACCTGAGTCAAAATCTGGCACATCAATTTGAGAAAACTGAATCATACCTTTAGACGTAGTAAGTCTTTTGATGTGGTTTAAATTAATTTCTGGTACATTATATTTCAAATTAATCCCATTATGGAGTTGCTGATTAATCAATTCGATGTGTGCAATGGCCGAATTTTGCCATGCAGTTGGAACAATTTTGTGTAATCCGTTCAAACGCTTCTGGTAAAGTAAATCGGGGTTAGACAACAAGTTTTTTGTTGCCTTCGCAAGCTGATTAGGGTTTTGAAAATCTATTATTATGCCTGTTCCGTTTTTTAGCATTTCTCTTGCATGAGGAATTGGTGTTGAAATGACCGGACATCCACTCGCCATTGCATAGGCAAAAGTGCCACTCACAGCTTGAAATGGATCTTTTGACGTAAATAAATAAATGTTTGTGCGTTGCAAATAGTCAATTAAATCCGACAATGGAAGGTATTTATTAACGAATAGTACATGGTTTTCTAGTCCCAATGCAATCACTTTTTGTTCTAAGAATTCGCGGTATTGTTCGCCTTCATTTTTTATGATTTCTGGATGGGTTTTGCCAATCACCAAATACAAAACCGTTGGGAATTTTTCGATGATAGCAGGCAGTGCTTCAAGAGCCGTTTCAATACATTTATTGGCACCTAATAATCCAAAAGTAGAAAGCACAAAACGGTTATCGAAATAGTTTTTATCTTCTTTTTCTAATATTTTCGGAGAACTAATTAAATGCGTTCCATGTTGAATAACCTCAATTTTTTCAATAGGAATGTCATATTCGTTTTGTAAAATCTTCGACGATGTTTTGGTCATCACCACAATCTTATCAGTCAACATAGCAATTGCTTTCACTACATTTTTTCTTTTAAAATCTGGATGGGGCAAAACGGTGTGAAAGGTAGTAATGACCGGTTTATTGAGAAGCGACAAGAGTTGAATGAAATAATCTCCCATTTCTCCTCCAAATAAACCAAATTCGTGCTGTATAAAAACCAAACTGATGTTGCTGTCGTCATTAATTTGCTCGGCCAAATCATAGTAATCATTAAAATTATTGGTTTTAAGAATATATTTCACACAATCAGGATAGTCATATTCTTTATCATCACTTTCTAGCGCACATACTTTTACAGCAAACGAACTTCCAAATTGCGCTTGAATGGATTTTAATAAATCTTCGCAATACGTAGCGATGCCGCATTCTCGGTTGGGAAATGAAGTGATAAACAAAATCTCTGGCAATAAAGCTTTTACTTCAACCGCTGGTTTTTTTGCATTTACCAAATAAATGGGAGCATAACTTTTTGGAGATTTGTAGAGAATAAGACTTTGATTTTGTGAGGGCACTAAAATGGTTTTCATGATTTGTTTTTTTTTAGAAATATTTGGCAATGTTATCGTGACATTTTTGTAAAAAGCCGTTCACATCTCCTTCTTTTGATATTATTCCTGCTACCAATGGAAGGAAAAATGTTTGGACTTTTTGTTTATAAACTTTTGAATTTATACAATAGTAATTCAGCAATTAGTTCTTGTAATGACAAAGAGGCGCAGGCAATTTTGTTGTCTGCAGCGCCATAATAGATATACAAGGTGTTGTCAAAAAGTGATGTTCCGGTTGGAAAAACCACATTGTTCACATCGCCTGTAAGTTCCCAAGATAATTCTGGTTTGATTAGCGGATAAGGCAAACGGGCAATTTCTTTAGTCGGATTGTCAATATCCAAAAGTGCAGCACAGGCCGAATAAACATAACCTTCGGCGGTATCATGAACGCCATGATAAATCAATAGCCAACCTTCCGATGTTTCTATAGGTGGACAACCACCACCGATGTAACTGATTTCATGTTCGTATTTTGGACAAAGCACAATATTAGCATTCAAGTGCAAGAAATAATCGGTCCAATATGCTGGTGTTAAATCTGAAATATTTTTGACGCAAGCAAGTTGAATATCTGGACGAATACGGTGAAGAAAATAGAATTTCTCATTTATTTTCCGAGGGAAAAAAATCACGTTTTTATCCCACAAAAGCATTTTTTTATCGGGGTTATTCATGATGTTATTGTGCACATGAAATCTTTCGTACTTTTCATTCAAATGGGCATTACTTTCTGCAAAGCGTTTGAATTCTTCAAAAGCCACTTGTGGCACAATAATTCCGTGACGTTCAAAGTTGATTAAATCGGTTGAAGTCGCTAATGCCCCCATCGCATTTACACCATCATAAGCCGAAAAAGTCATATAAAAAATATCATCAATTTTCACAATCCTCGGGTCTTCAATTCCGTGTGATTCGTAGTCAAATTCTGGAGATAAAAGTGGCGTTTCATTGCGTTGAACAACTTTCAAAGGTCCATCTAGTTGGCAATAGCCAATGGTTGAATAATTCCCTTTTCGAACTGCCCTATAAAAAATATGCACGGTATTTCCATTTTGCAAAATGCCTGGATTAGAAACCGCTTCGTTTTCAAACGAATTAGCAGTTTTCTTTAAAATTACACCTTCTTTTTTAATCGTTATCATCGGAATAGACTTTATAAATTTTCAGTAACAAAAAGATTTTTATTCCTTACAAAGGTGGTTCTGAAAATTACTAAAAAGATTATGCAATTAGGGCAATAGGTTATACCTTTCACATAATAAAGATTTAAAATCAACTAATTAGCACTTGGCAACAATCGATTTAAATTATGAAATTGCTGTGATTTTAAGCTTTTCATCAATATGATAAACGCGCAAAACACCAGTTGCAATCTCAAAATCAGCAATGTATTTTTCTGAAATTTCTTCTAAATACATCACCAAAGCCCGCAAGCTGTTGCCATGCGCAACGATAAGAATTGTTTTGCCAGCTTTCAATTTTGGTTCAATTTCAGCTAAATAATACGGAATAACCCTGTGGTAAGTATCTTTGAGGCTTTCGCCATTGGGAGGAGCAATTTGGTAACTTCTCCTCCAATCTAAAACTTGTGCTTCGCCGTATTTTTTGATGGTTGCTGCTTTGTTCAATCCCTGCATATCGCCGTAGTCTCGCTCGTTTAATGCGGCAGATTTAAATACTGGAATGTTGAGGCCAATTTTATTCAAAATAATTTCTAAAGTATGAACAGCCCTTTTCAAAACGGAGGTAAAAGCAAAATCGATGGTATAATATTTCAAGAAAAGGCTTGCGTTTCTAGCTTCTTCTATTCCTAATGAAGTCAAGTCTACATCTTCAGAACCTGTAAATCGGTTTTCTAGGTTCCAAGTGGATTGTCCATGCCGAAGCAAAATTAGGATGCCCATTTTTTAAATTTTAAATCAATTAAAAAAGCACCGTACATTTTGTACGATGCTTTTGTTTAAATTCCTATTGGCAGAATAAAATAGAAACTATTTTTTATACTTTTCGTGCAATTTCAAATCAACATCTTGCAAATCGATTGCGGTTTTGCTGTGTTCGACTGCTTTTTTCAAACTGCCTTCTGCTTTCATGATTTCACCACTTTCATGAAACTTGGCGGCTTCTGTATGGTATTTTGCGGCTTCTTGAAAATGTTGTGCTGCTTTCTTATGACTTTCAATTGCTTTTAAGTTTTCTGCTGCAGGAATTGTTGCTTGATTTGTGTCCATTTTTTTTTATTTAATAAGACCAAGTATTTAATCTTACTACAAATTTAGGTCTATCAACAGCGAGAAATGTTATGCAATTTATTGTAAATGTTGTGATAAAAATATCTTGCAATCTTTAAAAAACTCAAATATTCATTGAGTAAATTTGGTTCAATAAAAAAAGCCAAGTATCAAAAAAAATGACACTTGGCTTAAATAGCAACTTGTTTGATTTATTTTCTTGTATAAACCGTTAGATATCCATCTGCATCTTTTATTTTTAATTCCGTTGAAGTCAAAGTTACAATTGTTGAAATAACTTCCATTCCGCTGACAGTCATTGTTATAGTATTTCCTGTTCTTGTATAAGAATAAGTATCTGTGAACATTTCGCAAGGATTATCAGTAGAATCATAATCAACATCAGCTACTGATGTTGCAGTAACATCAATATAATCTTTAGAGCACCCTGTTTCGTTTCCCATGTAGGCTACTAAATATTCTTGTCCATTTTGTACCGCACCTTCTTTTGAGTATTCCCATTTACCAACTAAATTTCCAGAAGTTGTCGAGCCATTGTTATCATCCTTGCTACAAGAAACAAAAGACATACTTAAAGCAACCAGGGATAATGTTAAAATAGATAATTTTTTCATTTTTTTTGTGTTTTTAAATTGTTAGTCGCAAATATATTAATTAAAACTAAAAAAAATAATAATGTTAAAAAAATAGTAAAAAAATTTCTAGCTTTATCAATGCTATCTATTTCTGTTCTTTATCTATAATTTACAAACAAAATCAAAAACTATTACTTATTTTTGGTTATTAATTATAAAACAATAAAGTACAGCTGTTATTTTAAAAACTAATTTTCCAATGAACGACAAACAAACACAACTTCTTGCATTTGAAAGACTTTTGATAATCATGGACGAGTTGCGAGAACAATGTCCTTGGGATAAAAAGCAAACACTTCAAACCTTGCGCCACTTAACGATAGAAGAAACCTACGAATTAGGCGATGCGATTTTAGACAACAACCTCGAAGAAGTTAAGAAAGAATTAGGTGATTTGTTGCTGCA
>CALPKO020000112.1 GCA_943324165.2 Bdellovibrio sp. ZAP7
AGAATTCCTGGCTCAATCCAACACTTTCTTTACCAAAAACCAACCAGTCTCCATCCTGAAAATCGTTTTCCAAATAGGATTTCTCAGCATGTGAACTCATTAAAAAAACACGACTCTTATCTTTAACAACTGACATCCAATCAGCTACGTTTTGGTATTCTGTCACATCAAGATGCACCCAATAATCTAAACCCGAACGTTTTAGATTTTTATCGTTTATGACAAATCCAAAAGGATGGATCAAGTGCAATTTGCTTTCTGTTCCAACACACAAGCGGCCAATATTGCCAGTATTATTAGGGATTTCGGGTTCAACAAGAACAATGTTTAGCATTTAAATAATATTTTTTGTTGACAAATCTAAACCAAAATTGTCAACTTCTAACACTTCACCAGCTTTTAAATCGTTCAATAAAACCGTTCCAATTCGCACTCTAATCAATCTTAAAGTAGGAAATCCAACAGCAGCTGTCATTTTTCTTATTTGTCTAAATTTACCTTCGTTAACAGTTATGGTTACCCAAGAAGTGGGGCCATGCCGTTCGTCTCTGATTTTTTTTCCGCGTAAACCAAAATTTGGAATTTCATTTAAAATAGCTGCTTCACATGGTTTTGTAATGTATTTTTTTCCTTCAAAACCAATCTCAACACCCATTTTTATTTTTTCAATCGCTGCTTGATTAATTATGCCATCAACTTGAACAAAATATTCTTTATAGACTTTGCTACTCGTTATAAAATCGCTCATTTTGCCATCGGTTGTTAGCAAAAGCAACCCTTCAGAATCTTCGTCTAGGCGCCCGATTGCCATTGTTCCTATGGGAAAATCATAAATCTCTCCAAGTAATTTTTTATTTCGTTTTAGTTTGTAAATAAATTGGCTAAGGAATCCGTAGGGTTTGTGAAGGATAAAGTGGCGATGGTTCATTGTTCAAAAATACATTTTATTTTTGCAAATGAATAAAAAAAAACAGCACCGAAGTGCCGCTTTTTCTATCTTAGTTCTACTGTTATGGGCAAATTGTAAAATGCGCGAACAGATTTTCCTTCTTTTATTCCAGGTTCCCATTTTGTTTTTAACGATTTTAAAACACGAATGGCCTCCTCAGCAAGTCCATATCCAGGATCTCTTTTTACAATTATATTACTCATTGAGCCATCAATTTCTACAACAAAAGAAACATCTATTTTTATTGTTCTTTCTAATTCAATTTCTGGAGTATTAAAATTACGTCCTACATAATTTAGAAATTTACCAATTCCTCCTGGAAACGCTGGATTTTTATCTAATTCATAAGAATTTAAAATCGCAGGCGAATTGTCTAAAGGAATATTTCTAGCTGCAATCCCAGGTTTTGAATTAGAACGTTCTCCTTCACTTCCAGACAAACTGTTGTTTTTCGATGTGGTATTGCTTGATAAATCAATGTTTTTTGGGATTTCAATTGCTTCAAGTGGATTTTTAGTAATAATTGATTTCGTTAAATTTGGCTTTGTCTTTTGTGCTTTTTGTTCGTTTTTTGCTGGCGGTACAACTGATTTTTTTTCAGGAATTAGAGGTTTTTGAAAATAAACTGAAGGACCTAAAATTGGCTGTTCTTGAGCTATTGGTTTTGGCGAAATTCCATAAAAATACTGAATTGCAGTGGGTAAACTGACAACAACCAAAACAAAAAACAATGCTAAAAAAAGAGAAATAATTGTTGTTTTTGGACTTTCTTTGCGCAATTGATAAGCGCCATAATCTTTGTTTTTGCCTTCAAAAACTAAATCAATCCAACGGGTTTCGAAAATACTTAATTTTGACATAATAAATATAGTTAAAGGTTAAGTACAATTTATTCCATAAGCAAAATTTATTTTAACATACAACGTAAAATTGTATTAAAATATTGTGCTTTATCAAGGATAATTCGAAAAATTATGGGGAATGCTTTTACAGCAGGATGCAGTAATAATTTACTTAAATAAGTCTTCCATTCCGGGAATCATTGGCATATCTACTTTCGCAACTGCATCTAGTTCTGCTTGATTTACAGCCATTGCTTTTTGAATCGCTTTGTTGATAACCAAAAGCAAATAGTCTTCTAATTGTTCTTTGTCTTCTAATAAACTATTATCTATTTGGATGTTTTTCAATGAATTATTAGCGGTTAAGGTAACTTTTAGAAGTCCGTCACTACTTTGTTCATCTACTAAAATTGTATCTAGACGTTTTTTTGTTTCTTCTATTTTTTGTTGGGTTTCTTTCATTTTTCCCATCATTCCCATTAAATCTCCAAACATATTTTTATTTTTAAATAATTTATCCGACAAATTTATTAAATTGCTTATTCAAATGCTAAAACTTTTTTTATGAAAAACGTAAACTTTTTTATTTGTCTTTTTGCTATTTTTGCAGACACTTACGCGCAAAAAAATACTACTAAAATGTCAGAAAAACATATTGCTCCAATTGCTAAGATAATCCCGGAAATCCTTGAAAAACATGGTGATAAACGAACCGATAATTACTATTGGTTAAAGGACCGTGAAAATCCGGAAGTTATTGATTATTTGAATAATGAAAATGATTATTACAACAAAATGACAGCTTCTACCAAAGATTTTCAGAAAGATTTATTTACTGAAATGAAAAGCAGAATCAAAGAAGACGACCAATCTGTTCCTTATTTTTATAACGGTTATTTTTATATTACAAGAGTAGAAAAAGACAAAGATTATCCGATTTATGCCAGAAAAAAGGAAACACTTTCTGCGGAAGAAGAAATTTTATTCGACTGCAACGAACTTGCAAAAGGAAAATCTTTTTTTCAATTGAACAATTTAGCCATCAGCCCAGACAATAAATTTGCAGCTTTTTCTGTCGATTTCGTCGGAAGAAGAATTTATACTATTCAAATAAAGAATCTAATTACAGGAGAAATTTTAGCTGACAAAATCGAAAATGCCGAAGGTAGCGCCGTTTGGGCAAACGATAATAAGACTTTGTTTTATACCACGCAAGATAAAATTACACTTCGCTCCGATAAAATTTTTAAACATATTTTAGGCACAGATTCAAAAGAAGACGAGTTGGTTTATGAAGAAAAAGATGAAACTTTTAATGTAGATATTAGCAAAACAAAATCTCGAAAATATTTGATTATTGAATCTGGAAGTACATTAACAACTGAATATCAAATACTTTTGGCGGACAATCCTAATGATAAATTTAAAATTTTTCAGAAAAGAAAGCGAGGTTTAGAATACAGTATCGAACATTTTGACGACAGTTTTTATGTTTTAACTAATTTAGACAAGGCAACCAATTTCAAACTGATGAAAACGCCAGAAAATGCTACTTCTAAAGAAAATTGGAAGGATTTAATCCCGCACCGAAAAGACGTTTTGTTGGAGGATATTGATATTTTCAAGAATTATTTAGTCATTAAAGAACGAAATAACGGGCTAACAAAAATCAGAATCAAACCTTGGATTGGAGAAAATGATTATTATTTGCCATTTGATAGCGAAACCTATACTGCCTACACAACCAGCAACGTTGATTTTGATACCGATATTTTGAGGTATGGTTATCAATCGTTAACAACGCCTTCATCGGTAATTGACTTTGATATGAAAACCAAAACAAAAACAGTTTTAAAAGAACAAGAAGTTTTGGGAGGTAATTTTGATAAAAACAATTACAACGAAGAGAGAATTTGGGCAACCGCAACGGATGGAACAAAGGTGCCAATTTCGATTGTTTACAAAAAAGGAATGATTAAAAACGGTAAAAATCCTTTGTTGCAATATGCCTATGGTTCTTATGGTTATTCGATGGAAGATACTTTTTCTACTTCTAGATTGAGTTTGCTCGACCGTGGATTTATTTTTGCAATTGCACACATTCGTGGTGGCGAAGAACTCGGAAGAACTTGGTATGAAGATGGTAAATTAATGAAAAAGAAAAATACTTTTACCGATTTTATCGATTGTTCAAAGTTTTTAATTGAACAGAAATTTACTTCTCCTCAACACCTTTACGCCGAAGGAGGCTCTGCTGGCGGCTTGTTGATGGGAGCAATTGTTAACATGGCACCGCATCTTTACCACGGAATTGTTGCTCAAGTCCCTTTTGTCGATGTGATTACAACGATGTTAGACGATTCAATCCCCCTTACTACCGGGGAATATGACGAATGGGGAAATCCGAACGAAAACAAAGCCTACCATTACATGAAGTCTTATTCTCCGTACGATAATGTCGTGGCTCAAAACTATCCTAATATGTATGTTTCTTCAGGTTTGCATGATTCTCAAGTGCAGTATTGGGAACCTGCAAAATGGGTTGCTAAATTGAGGGCGTCGAAAACAGATGATAACGTTTTATTTTTAAATACAAATATGGATGCTGGTCATGGAGGTGCTTCAGGGAGATTTGAAGCGTTAAAGGAGGTAGCGAAAGAATTTAGTTTTTTACTAGAATTAGAAAAAATTGAAAAATAATTAATTTTTTTGCTTAATTTTACAAAGTTTTGAAGTAGTGTTTTTTTATAATAAATATACTTTGATAAACTATTTTTTTTATGAAAGAAGAAATAAAAGCTTATAATAATGTTCTAGAATTGATTGGTAACACACCACTTATCAAAATAGATAAAATAACCGAAGGATTAAAAGGTAACTTTTTTGCAAAAGTAGAAGCTTTTAATCCCGGGCATTCAACGAAAGATAGAATTGCATTGTATATTATTGAAGAGGCAGAACGCACAGGCATTTTAACACCAGGCGATACCATTATTGAAACTACATCGGGTAATACAGGTTTTAGTCTTGCAATGGTCAGCATTATCAAAGGTTACAATTGTATTTTGGCGGTAAGTTCAAAGTCTTCAAAAGACAAGATTGACATGTTACGCAGTCTCGGCGCAAAGGTTTACGTTTGTCCAGCTAATGTTTCAGCAGACGATGAGCGCTCTTACTACAGTGTTGCAAAACGTTTGCACGAAGAAACCAAAGGCTCTGTTTACATCAATCAATATTTCAACCAACTCAATATTGATGCACATTACAAAACAACCGGTCCAGAAATTTGGAAACAAACTAACGGAAAAATAACCCATTTAATTGCTTGTAGCGGAACAGGTGGAACAATTTCTGGAACAGCAAAATACTTGAAAGAACAAAATCCAACTATTAGAATATTAGGCGTTGATGCTTTTGGATCTGTTTTAAAAAAATACCACGAAACCAAAGAATTCGACAACGACGAAATTTATCCGTACAGGATTGAAGGTTTAGGTAAAAATTTAATTCCATCTGCCACAGATTTTGATGTAATTGATAAGTTTACTAAAGTATCTGATGAAGAAAGTGCGCACGCCGCGAGAGAATTAACCAGAACTGAAGGACTATTTTTAGGATATACGTCAGGAGCCGTAATTCAAGCCATTAGACAATTTGATGAAGATGGCGAATTTGATGAGAATAGTAATATAATTGCAATTTTCCCAGATCATGGCTCTCGTTACATGAGCAAAATATACAGTGACGAATGGATGGAAGAGCAAGGTTTTTTCGATAGTGTAAATGCCGAGGAAGCCCAGAAAATAGAATTTATAAAATAGTGTCATTACCCATAATATTTTTAAAAGCCCATTTTATTGGGCTTTTTTCATTTTCCATAGTTTATTATTTGGATTATTTTAACTTCATTTTGACCGAATAACCTTTTTTTAGGTGTACTTTTGCAAATCTGAAAAAACCAAA
>CALPKO020000113.1 GCA_943324165.2 Bdellovibrio sp. ZAP7
AAAACAAATGAAGGAATCCAGTTCGAAAATAGACAATAAAAAACTGTGTTTAGAGATGCTATTAATAATCCAATAATTGCAAGCGACCATACTCCATAGCCCTTATAAGCCATAAAGAACCCGAGACTATAACTAAAAATTACTGAAAAACAATTAATTATTATCTTCTTTTTGAATTGCAGTTCTCGCACTAATAAATTTACATGAACAGAAGAAATAGCTGTAACTATGAAAGTTAAACAGATAATTCTTATTAAATCTATTAGTTCTGGTTGTTTATAAAGCAAACTGATAAAAGGTGCAAGAAGATAAAAAAAAACATATAACAGCGTGCCGACCATCATATTTAGCCAAAAGACCGATGAAAAATGGTCTTGGGTTACATCCTTTTTTTGTATTAATGCTGCACCAAATCCAAGATCAACAAAATTTAAAGCAAAGTTTGAAAATAGAAGCACCATTCCAATTAATCCAAAGGCACTAGGTTCTAGCAGGCGTGCTAATAAAATCCCAAAAACCAGCGAGACAGCTTGGGCAAAGACTTGATCAATAAAAGTCCATTTTAATCCGTTTTTTACTTTGGTTTTTAAACTCATTAGAGAAGCAATATAATTATTTAAATCGAATTAAAAAGAGCATTTTTATAGGGCTTATAAGTCAAAAGTATTTTCGTTCAAGCAAGCATATTTTTTTTTAAAAAACATCACAATGCAGACTACTAAAAATGCTCCAGTTGTATTGGCAACAACATCTAAAATGTCTGCAGAGCGGGTTGTTGTGAAAAGGCCTTGAGCAATTTCTATCAAAATGCCATAAATGAATGAAAAAAGAAATGCTTGAATTAAAGCTTTTTTGACATTAACGAATTTGTGTTTGAAATATAAATACCAGAAAGAAGTTATCCCAATATGAAAAACCATGTGCCCAAGTTTATCTGTGTTTTTTTCAAACTGGGGCATAGGTAATTCATTGTTGTTAATAAGACATAAAAAAGTTACAATTGTTGTCCAAATAAGCGCAAAAATCAGATAGATTTTGTTATGAACCGATAAGTTGTTGGTAAGTTTCACTTGAAAGTAATTCGTTAAAATCTGCCACATTAGCAACTTTAATTTTGATCATCCATCCATCTCCATAAGGATCAGTATTTACTTTTTCGGGATCGCTTTCTAAAGCATCATTAAATTCTATAATTTCTCCTGATAATGGCAAAAATAAATCTGAAACAGTTTTTACCGCTTCTACGGTGCCAAATACTTCGTCTTTTTCCAATGTTTGATCAAGTGTTTCCACTTCAACATAGACAATATCACCCAATTCTTTTTGTGCAAAATCTGTAATACCTACAGTAGCAATTTCACCATCAAGGCTAACCCATTCATGGTCTTTAGTATATCTTAAATGCGCTGGAATATTCATGTTTTTATTTTTTAATTATTTATGTGACGTAATTTAAATTTATTTTTCAAAAGTATGATTTCAATAATTAATTTCCAAAGTTATATCTAATAGTAAAACCACCTCGAATATTTGTTATCGGAAATGCTGTAGAAATAACCGCTTTAGAAAACGCATGGTCGTAATAGAAAATGGCTGTTAAATTTTTGCTAAATGAGTAATCGGCAGTCAACCTGATAGACCACAAATTCTGTCCTCCACCCAATTGGTTATTGTTGTAGTCTAAATTCCTAACAATAGTTTTCGTGTTTCGCAAAGAAAAATCGGCTTTGATATTGATATCACTTTTGATGACTCCCGTTGGATTATCTGCCAAAGTAGAATTAAAAATTACATCTTTTATTCTGTAGCCAAGTCCTAAAACGTATTCTAAACCTTTCACTTCAGTTAATAAATTATTATCAAAACTCATCGACAAAGCACGGTCTTTTTTCATTTCTGCAACAATTTTCACAGAACTCAACATTTCCATATCAATTTTAACTAATGGATTAAATTGCTCAATCAAATTGACATTTGAAATCAATGTTTTGCTAAAAAAGTTGCCACCAGTATCTAGTCCGTTAGGGTTCTTATCATACTCAAAATTGGAACGTATTGAATTGATAGTATAAGTAGATCGATAAGCATGTTGAAAAGATAAACGTTTAAATCTATCTTTAAAAAATTCATAACGCATTAAGCCGCTGTATTTTATTGTCCAGTTTGGTATTGGAATAGATCTTAGAGCTCCTAAAGAAACGCCCGAGGCATTTGTGCCTGTGTAAGCTGACAAGAAAGCCGGTAACAAAACGGATTGGCTGTTTTTTCCAAATCCTATTGGATATCCTTCTGGATCTCTTGGAACTGTAGTTGCTCCATAATAATTACTGGCTAATCTATCAGCAATTACCAATCTGTTGCTTCTGAATTGGTCAAATGCAGCAGAACCATTTTCGTCGCTTTGACCAAAAGCAGTTTTTATGAGAACAGTAGATATGTTAAAATTTCCAAAATTGTATGGAGATAATGGCTTGTAAAGTCCTTCTGGCGTTACACTATACTGTTCAGAAAAATTATCTACGTATGTTCGGTTGGCTGTTAAATCAATTTTAAAATCTGGAAACAAATCTACATTGGCAGTCATATCTAATGTTTTTGATACTACTTGCGTGAAATTCTGATTAAATTCTTGATAATTTGTTAACCAACCACGTTTAGCAGCTTCATAACGTACATCAGCTTGATCACCAAAAACAAATCCTATGGTAGGTTTTGAAGAGCCAAAAAAACCAAGTCCTGGCGTATATCCTGGCAAAACTGTTCCGCCTGTTTGTGTATAATTTAATTGCAAATTTTTAACGCTTGATACCACTCCGATAAGTCCATCAACAAATACGTTTCCTTCTGCTTGAACAGCCGGACGTGCATTCACGATTTTTTCTCCTGGTTTTGGTGGTCCAGTTTTGACAGGTGTTTTCGATGCTGGCTTTTTTTGACTACTTTTTACTAAACCAATGTATTTGTAAAACAGATCCATATTGAACGTCGTGTTCAATTTATGCGAACTGTTATTTTGAATTGTATTTCCTAAATTAAAAACCTCTCCATTTGAAGCTTCAAAGGCTTGAAATGCTAATGTAGCTCTTTGCCAATTGTAATCTCCTGTAAAAGTGTACGTAGATTTTACAAAACTTAGAACTGGAATCTTATTAATTGGTAAATCATAGTTAACAGTAAGTTGTTGATTGTGTTGATTAGCTTCTCCAACATTCCAGTAATCTTGCCAAATAGTAAAACTATCTACTGTATTTCCGAAATTATCAAAATAATTTCGTACAATATTGCTGGTAGAAGCGGTGTAATTAATTTTTAAGGCTTTGGTTAAATTATAATTAAATCCGTATTGATAATTGAACTGAAAATTACGACGATAAAGTGGATCTAGTCCTAAACCTTGCACATCAACTTGTCGAAATCGTTGTCGGTTATATTGTCTTAAAATGGTCGAACTAAAATTGATATTCGAAGGCAAATAATTAAAATTAAAATCAGTTAAAGCTTTCCAATAGCCACTTTTTTTCATGAATTTTACTTTCTTGAAAGGTTCAATTGGTTTCGGCTGAAAGCTGAAAGCATAATCAGCAGAGGTGCGAACTTGTTGGTCTAAATATTCTTCAATTTCGTAATCGTGTTTCTGAATTTCGTTGTAAGAATAAGAAAGTGTCAAATTTTCTGGATCGTAGATATGTTGTTTTTGTTTTTCACCACGCTCTTTCTTCACGCCAATAAAATTGATACTTTGTGTTTTGGTATATTCTATTGCCCTATTGGTAATATTGTCTTTTTCGGCTTGATTATTTGTCACATCCACCAATTGATTTAATCTAATATCTTGGTTAAATGGGTCATATTCTGGGGTGACAAATTCTTCACCAATGCCATAATTAAATGGCAAATTGATTCCCCATTTTTTAGGCAGTAATTTACCAACGTTGAGGTTTGTAACAATATTGTATTGTTTCATGTCTTTACGACTTCTTTCATTTGGCCCATCTTCTAATGCTCCAAAACCAATCGTGCTAATTTTCCCTGTTGCTGAAAGGGTAGCGAAATCTGCTAAATTGGTATCTAAAGTTCCCACTGCTGCCATTCCGCCTTTGTTGTCCATACCAGACAAACGCAATTCGTTGAACCAAACTTCGCCAACCACTCTTCTGTCAGTTAGCGGAATGTTATTCGGGTCAATACCATTTAACGTATTGTTTTTTACGCCAACCATCAAAGTCCTAACAAGACCAAAATTCGGATTTCCTTTCACGCTAATGCGCAGACTATTTGGTTTTACTGGCAATGAAGGATCGATTTCATAATCAAATTTAGAATAAACACCATCTGTCGAAATATCTCCAGGATTTTGTTTTGCCAAAATTTTAATTTTCGTAAGCAGAGCCATTGCAATGTCCAAATTGTTTTCTTCTGGCCAAACTTTTTCGGCAGTTGAAGCATCACTTGCAAGTGTTCTTTTTAATGGAATTTCAACTTGGTAATAATTTTGGGTAAAATCATTTCCAAAACGAAGAAATCCGGCCATTTCGTTATCATTTAGCGGTTGAGACAAATCGTCCAACGCTTCGGCATGAAGGAACATTTTTAAGTTTTTAAACTGTCGCATGTCCACACTTACATTTTTAAAAACTGCTCTAGAATCTCCTGGCTCAAGTCCATCTTTAGAAATTCTCAACGAAAGTGATTGCTCATTTTGGTTGATGATTGTATTGTTGTTGAACAGTTGTTCTCTAAAAACACCGGGTGGTGTAAAATACTTTATAGGAGTTCTTTGGGCATTTTCTAGGATATTAACTGCCAAAACATCAAAACCTGTATTGTCATCATCAGGATTAATATCTGTCGGATCAAGCGTGTTTACATATCTTCTCCATTCACCACGGATCAAATCCAATGTGCCAAAACGCAATGTAATTTCATTTGAGAATCCAGTAACGAACATTCGCATAAATTGGATAGATGTAAATCCTTCAATTCCACCAAATTTTTTATTATTTACTCCTTGGTCAATTGGAATTTTAAATTGGTACCATTTTGCATTAATATCTGGTCCTCCAGCTGGATCTTGAAAAGTAGTCGGCAAAATATCGGTAATATAATTTTGGCCGACAGCCATATCTGGTTTAATGTCAATGTTGTATTGATAATAAGCATTGATGGTATTCATTGTATTGTCGCGGTTGATGTCTTCCACGTCTGGCAATGTCGAATTTCCTCTGCTATTATTGGTTACATCAACTGGCGAATTTTTTTCTAAACCATTGTAGTTTTTATACCTTTCTAAAACATTACCAGTTGCATCTAAAAAATATTTGTAATTGTCTCCTGCTGGATCCGCTTCGGCGCTAAATGCTGCAGGAAATTTAGCGGCTTCTCCAGCATCGGTCAAACCATCCAAGCCAACATCTTGAACGCTTCTGTTTCCTTGGTTAGTGTCAAATGCATAGATAAGCGATTGCGAAATTGGAATATCTCCCCAGACCGTTGAGGTTGAATTTTGAACACCACCATTTTCAGGCAAGCCATTTTCGTATTGTTTTCTGCCATCTCGAAGTACATCTTCTGAAATTTGCCCAAGGTTGATGAATAACTTTCCCTCGTTTGTTGGGGGCACTTGTCCATCTTTATAGGGATCCATCATCCAAAATTGGATATACTCTACATTTCCTTGTTCAAAATTAGTTGAATTGATAGGACGCATTATACTTCCAAAATTTTCCTGTGGTTTCAACAAATTAT
>CALPKO020000114.1 GCA_943324165.2 Bdellovibrio sp. ZAP7
GTTTAGTTATAAAGTTTTTTGGACCTAAAATCGTCCATGTACTTGTTTCAAGTGTTGAACATAAAGACCTAACATAAAACACATAAGTAGTTGAAGGCAGCAAACCAGTTATCACAGCAGGATTTGAATTTACAATATAATATGGTGCAACACCCGAAACTGCCGAACCATTAACTGGTGGCGTTGTTAAATTATTTAATGGCACTGCAAATATTTCCCATTGTGTTGCACCAGGAGCTGGTAGGGCATTTTCTGTCCAACCTAAAGTTGCTGTTGTTTGAGTTGTTGATACTACAGTTAACGCCGTCGGTTTTGGACAGGTTGGTGGTGTACAATTTCCAATTGAACTGTATACAAGATCTCCCGGGTTATTTATACCAGCTGGTTTTGTGAAAATAACATCAGTAAAAGGATTTTGAATAGCGACCACAACATCATCTGGCGTAGTTCCTGCAACAGACCAAAATAAATCAAAAGGCACATTGTTACATAACTGAACGGTTATACCATTAACGTTGTTAATAGAGTTAGCGCCAATAGTTTGGACTACAATTCCGTTTTGTCTTACTTGCATTCTTGCACCGTTCCATGAAGCTCCATTTGGGTTGCTTAAAACAAATTTATAGCCACATTTGTCAACAGCGTCGCACGTAATGGTATTAAATTGAATTGGACCAGACCAAGTACTCTTATCGCTATTTGAACAAACAGTTCTAATGTAATAATAGTAAATTGTTGCTGGCTCTAATGTGGTTAAATTAAATGGTGAAACATTTGGTATATTTACATCATAAATGATTGTATCAGGCGATACAACAGGATTAATTGTTGGTGCTGGAGGATTGACAGGAGTTGATAAAGTATTTTTAATCAAAAGGATTTCCCAATGTGTATCTGCTGGACTTCCATTTGTCCAATTAAATGTTGCAGCTGTTGTCGTTATTCCGTTTACCGATAATAATGTAGGTTTCGGACAGGTAGGTAATGTTGTAAATGACTGAATACTAGACCATGGCGAATCCGTTGGTGAGCAATTTACACGAACATAAACATCATAAGTAGTATCTGCTAATAAGAATGTTGTTGTAAAAGGATTGGTTGTTACATCTGTATAAGTTGGAGTTGTTGAACCAATTGGAGCAACTCCTCCTGCTGGCACAATATAAATATCCCATCCAAAGGTTTCTGTTGCAGGTGCCGTCCATGCAATTGTTGCTCCAGTTGTTGTAATGGTACTTATTGTAACATTTATTGGCGCAATATCACAAACCGGCGCGTCACATTTTACCGCATTTGTATAAACTACTTGACCAACGCCGCTTACGCCGTTATTTTTTGTATATAAAGTTTGTCCATAAGAATTTATTATTACCACCTTACATTGCGCAGGTTGTGTTCCAGCGTTTATCCAAAATAAATCAAAAGTTGTAGCAAAAGGAGGATTTATACAAAGTGGAACGGTTACATCAACAGGTCCAGCGCCCGACGTGTAAGTGCTTCCGATAGTCGCCAATACAATACCGTTTTGCCTTACTTGCATTAATGCGCCATTCCACCCATTATTGGCGGAGTCGGTCATTCTGAATGTATAAGTACATGTTTCAGATAATGCGGAACAAATTTGTGTATTAAATAGGTAAGGTCCCGCCCATGAACTAAAAATCCCTGGCGCACATTCTGCACGAACATAATATTGATACTGTGTAGCTGGTGTTAAACCAGTTGCGGTGTATGGATTTATGCTAATAAGCGTTCCGTTTCCAGACGGAATTGGAGTTCCGACAGCTTGAACGGAAATTTCCCAATTTGTTGCTCCTGTTGGATTGCTCCAGCTTAAGACAGCTTCTGTTTCTGTTCCTTGAGGTGTTGGAACTATTGCTGTCGGTGGCGTACAATTCTCTTTTTGAATCAATAATGTATATCCTGTAGTTTGTGTTGCACCTCCAGAAGAAATTACTACAATGTAAGTCTGCCCAGCAATAACAGGGAAATTAATGATAAATCTAACATTAGTATTTGTGTTGGCAGCTCCAGCTAAACAAGCTCCTCCTACTGGACATGAACCATAAACAAAAACGGAAGCATTTGGACTTGTTGGGGTTAACTTTATACTAATAAGGCCTGTCTCATCAGCGGTATAACTATAAAAAACATCATTTCCTTGTAAATAATTTGTTCCCGCTGGAGTGGCACCACAAAGCGCACCAGTTTGGGTAGCATCAACAAAATCATTAAAGTTACCTGTATTGTTTGATGTCTGAAAGGGCAAAGGTGTTACTTGAATCGGATTTGAACAAACTGCTCCGAGAGATAAAGTTTGAAAATTAAAAGGACCAATCCAGTCACTTGTATTAATGTTGTCTTCGGCAGGAAATCCACAATCTGTTCTTACATAATATTGGTAGGAAGTTGATGGATTTAGATTAGTAACAGTATAAGGATTAGTAACATTATTGTTTGAAACAATGCCCAAAGGTGTTCCATTGGTAATAATTTCTATATCAAAAGTTGTTTGTCCAGTTGGAGCATTCCAGCTTAGAATCGCTGAAGTTGCAGTTACATTACTTGATGTTCCCAAAGTTGGAGATAAACATTCTTGTACTACATTAATTTTATCTATCCACCATCTGTCACCAGTAATGGCGCCAGTTGTTTGTATCACTTCCCGAACAAACGCCATGAAAATCGTTTGCCCAGCAAAAGCCGAAAGACTCACTTTTTGTTCTTGACATTGATTAAAAGTGGTATTCATTTCGTCTTCTGTCCATGTTTTAACCGTTATATAATCAGCCAAAATTGAAAAATCTGCATTGGTGGAAACCTGAAGTTTATAAATTGTTCCTTGATCGCCAACAAATCCTTGACGAGAAAAAAACCTAACCTGACCATTAGCAGGAACTGAAAAGGAAGGAGAAATCAAAAAATCTTGAGATGAATTGTTAATGCCAAGAAATTCTCGATCAATAAAAGCAGAACTTAAGCCCTCACAAATAACTGGTGGCGTAGTTACTGTACTGCTAATTTTCCAAAATTGAGCGGTTCCAGCGCCACTTTGCAGTTGATTCCAACTTAATGGTAATGCTGTGTTTGAATCTTCAAATCCTTGAGGAAATTGTGCAAAACCAAAAAAACTATAAAATGTAAACAGCAATAAGAAGGTAATTTTTTTCATAATGATGAAAATATTTAGTGGTGGAAATTTTTTACATGTGCATTTCAAATTTAAGAAAAAATATGAAATGAAATATCGATAGTTTAATTATCACAAAATGTTTAAAATTTGTATTTTATTTTTGGAATCTATGTTTCTTAAAAAAAAATCTTGTAAAGGACAGAATATAAAAGCAAAACATACTTATATTTGATATTTCAAAATCAAAAAATGAAATTTTCTAGCAACAAAAAAGTTTATTTTGCATCCGATCAGCACTTCGGTGCACCAACTACTGAATTGAGTTTTCCTCGCGAAAAAAAATTTGTTTCTTGGTTAGATGAAATAAAAAATGATGCCGAAGCTATTTTTTTATTAGGTGATTTGTTCGATTTTTGGTTTGAATACAAAACCGTTGTTCCAAAAGGATTTGTTCGTGTTCTTGGTAAATTAGCCGAAATTAGCGACAGCGGTATTCCAATTTATTTTTTCGTTGGAAACCACGATTTGTGGATGAACGATTATTTTGAAAAAGAGCTAAACATTACAGTTTATCATGCCAATAAAGAATTTACTTTCGGAGATAAAACTTTTTTAATAGGTCATGGTGATGGTAAAGGACCAGGTGATAATGGCTATAAAAAAATGAAAAAAGTTTTTAGAAATCCATTCTCAAAATGGCTTTATCGTTGGCTACATCCTGATATTGGGATGAGATTAGCACACTATTTGTCGGTTAAAAACAAATTAATTTCTGGAGAAAGTGACGTGAAATTTTTGGGAGAAGAAAACGAATGGTTGGTTTTGTATGCCAAAAGAAAATTGGAAAAAAAACACTACAATTATTTCGTTTTTGGCCACCGTCATTTGCCAATGACCATAAATGTTGGAGAAAATTCAACTTATATTAACCTTGGTGATTGGATTGGCTATTTTACTTATGGAGAATTTGATGGTGTAAGTTTTGAATTAAAGACTTTTGAAAATTAATCTATGCACTTTTACTTGATATCCTCTGCTGATAATGATTTTTACCATGATTTTTGGGGTGGATTTGAATAAGTAAAATCATGCAAAATCGAAAAATTTGGGGGCAAAAAGAAAAATCCTTGGGAATAATAATCATGCGATAAAGAGGCGTCAAAGCAGGAGTAAACTGGATTTAATCTATTATAATAACTTTCAATTGTCACATTCAAATTTTACGTAAATTTGAAGAAAATTACCGAGATGAAAAAACTTCACTTTCTTTTTCTGTTAATAAATGCTTTAGCCTTTTCACAAGTAACTATAAACATAACTTCATTTCCAGCAAATACACCAAGTGACGCGACAATTTATTTTGCTTCCAGTTTAAACAGCTGGTCGCCAAACAATAGCAACTACATTTTGCAATCGGACGGTTTAGGCAATAAGCAGATTGTTATTCCGGAAGGAACAGGAACGATTTCTTTTAAATTCACAAGAGGAAGTTGGGCGACGGTAGAAAAAGATGCTAACGGAAATGAGATTGGTAATAGAACATTCACGTTCACCAATCAACCGCAAACCATCAATTTAACGGTTTTGTCTTGGGCAGATTTAAGCGGAAATACCGGTACAAGCACAGCTGCAGCAAATGTTCAAATTTTGAATGCGGCTTTTTACATGCCACAATTGGACCGCAACAGAAGGATTTGGTTGTATTTACCGCCAGATTACAACATTACTAACAAGCATTACCCAGTTTTGTATATGCAAGACGGGCAAAATTTGTTTGATGCAACCACATCATTTTCTGGCGAATGGCAAGTCGATGAAACGCTAAACAATTTATTTACACAAGGCGATTATGGCGCAATAGTTGTCGGAATTGACAATGGTGGAGCAGAAAGGTTAAATGAATATTCACCATGGATCAATCCATCTTACGGTGGTGGAGACGGAGCTAATTTTATGGCTTTTGTTGCCAATACATTGAAACCTTATATTGATGCAAATTACCGAACAAAGCCCGAACCCGAATTCAATGCCTTAATGGGAAGTTCGATGGGTGCTTTGATTTCGACTTATGGTGCTTTAGCATATCCAAATGTTTTTAAAAAAGTGGGTTCTTTTAGTGCTGCTTATTGGTTTTCACTTGCAGATTTGAATAACTATATCAATGCGATTAATAGTAGTTTAACCGACCAGCGAATGTATTTTGTAGCAGGACAAAATGAATATTCCACCATCATGACCGACATTAATGGTGTGAAAAACAATTTGCAACTCAAAGGTTTGACAATAGCAAATTCCTTGACAAAATACGACAGTTATGGTACCCACAGCGAAAGTTATTGGCGAGGTGAGTTTGCCGCTGCCTATCAATGGTTGTTTGCCAACGAAAATTTAGCTACAACTTTGCTAACAAAAGTAAAACCAACCATCCTTCAAACTTATTCTGGGAAGATTGTGGTAAATGGTTTAGAAAAAGAAACCACTTTTGAGGTTTACTCTGTTTTAGGACAATTGCAATCAACATTCAAAGTAAACATTGGTGAATTTTACTTGCCAGATAATTTATCAAGTGGATTGTATATTTTGAAAAATAAAGAAAATTTTGTTGATGTCA
>CALPKO020000115.1 GCA_943324165.2 Bdellovibrio sp. ZAP7
ATGGTCGAGCAATCGGATGTATTTGTTACAATTGATGGCGTTTTGAAAGCAGTAGTGAAACAAAAAACGCCTATAGCTAGGGTTTTTAACAAAGACAGTTCTTTTTATATTGACTATCAGGGTGGTAAAATGCCCTTATCTAACATCCATTCCGCGAGAGTTCCGTTAGTTTCTGGCGAAATCAACAAGAATAACAGCAAGAATTTATGTGATTTGTTTCGATTTATTTATAAAGATGAGTTTCTTAAAAAAAATATCATCGGCATTCAATTATATCCAAATGGAGCGATAAAAATGATGAACAGGAATTATAATTATGAAATTGATTTTGGCTCACCGATTAATGTGGAGAAAAAATTCAATAATTATAAGGCCTTTTTTCAGAAGGCAGTTCAAGATAGTACAATTTCAAAATACAAAAGAATCACGCTGCGATTTACACAACAAGTAGTTTGCACAAAATAGTTAGATTATGGAAAAAGAAAACATTGCCGTAGGTTTAGACATTGGAACAACCAAAATTGTTGCCATGATTGGCAAAAAAAATGAATACGGGAAATTAGAGATTTTAGGGGTTGGAAAATCCAAAAGTCTTGGGGTGAAACGTGGTGTTGTAGATAACATTACGCAAACTATTCAATCTATACAGCAAGCTGTTCAAGAAGCAGAAGAAAAATCGGGTTACAAAATAAAAGATGTAGTAGTGGGAATTGCTGGTCAGCACATTAGAAGTATTCAGCATAGCGATTACATCAGTAGAAACAATCCTGAAGAGGTTATTGGCGATAAAGATATCGATATGCTAATCAATCAGGTACATAAATTGGCGATGCTTCCTGGCGAAGAAATCATTCACGTCTTACCACAAGAATTTAAAATTGATGGACAATCTGAAATCAAAGAACCAATCGGAATGTGTGGCGGCCGTCTTGAATCTAGTTTTCATGTTGTTGTCGGACAAGCATCTTCTATTCGCAATGTAGGAAGATGTATCCAAAGCACAGGAATTGATTTGGCAGGTTTAACACTTGAACCTTTGGCATCGGCAGACGCCGTTTTAAGTCAAGAAGAAAAAGAAGCAGGAGTGGCCTTGATTGATATTGGTGGTGGAACTACTGATTTGGCTATTTTTAAAGATGGTATTATTCGTCACACTGCGGTGATTCCTTTTGGTGGAAACGTAATTACAGAAGATATAAAAGAGGGCTGTTCAATTATTGAAAAACAAGCAGAATTGCTTAAAACAAGATTTGGTTCTGCTTGGCCAGGCGAAAACAGAGACAACGAAATTGTTTCTATTCCGGGGTTGAGAGGTCGCGATCCAAAAGAAATATCGCTTAAGAATTTATCAAAAATTATTCATGCCCGTGTAGTGGAAATAATCGAACAAGTTTTTGTTGAAATCAAAGCTTATGGTCATGAAGATCCACGCAGAAAACTAATAGCAGGAATTGTGTTGACTGGTGGTGGCGCACAACTTAATCACATCAAGCAATTGGTAGAATACATCACCGGAATGGATACTAGAATTGGTTATCCAAACGAACATTTGGCGGGTAATTCTAACGAGGAAATTTCAAGCCCATTGTACGCTACAGCGGTTGGATTGGTAATGAATTCCATCCAAAGCGGCAAGCAAAGTGCAATAAAAATCGAGGTAGAAATTCCTGAAAAACCTGTTTATAGAGCGCCAGTTCGTCAGGAGGTGATTGAAGAAAAACCAATCTATATTGAAGAGGAAGTGGTCGCAGAAGCAAAACAAGTACAACAAGTCTTTACTCCGCCAGAATCTACAGAAACAAAAATAAGGCGTTCTTTTTTCGACAAGTATGTAGAAAAAATTAAGGATTTTCTTGAAAATGCAGAATAGACAAAACATCAATTTACAAATTACAATATAAAGACCAAAAATTATGACAAGCAACTCAGATTTTGGAAACATTTCGTTTGACTTACCAAAAAACCAATCAAATGTTATAAAAGTTATAGGTGTTGGTGGAGGCGGAAGCAATGCCATCAATCACATGTTTAGACAAGGAATCAATGGCGTAGATTTTATTGTTTGCAACACAGATTCTCAAGCTTTACAAAACAGTCCAGTTCCTAACAAAATTCAATTAGGTGTAAACCTTACTGAAGGACTTGGTGCTGGTGCCAACCCAGAAGTGGGACAGCAATCGGCAATTGAAAGCATTTCTGAAATTGAAAAAATGTTGGATAGCAATACCAAAATGGTTTTTATCACCGCAGGTATGGGTGGTGGAACAGGTACCGGTGCTGCACCCGTAATTGCTCAATTGGCCAAAGAAAGAGATATCCTTACTGTTGGAATCGTAACTATTCCTTTTCAATTTGAAGGGAAAGTGCGCCAAGAACAAGCCATTATTGGTGTTGAAAAATTAAGAAAACAAGTTGATTCTTTAATTGTCATCAATAATAATAAATTGAGAGAAGTTTATGGCAACCTAGGTTTTAAAGCTGGGTTTTCAAAAGCTGATGAGGTTTTAGCAACAGCTTCCCGAGGAATTGCCGAAGTAATCACACATCATTATACACAAAATATTGATTTGAAAGATGCTAAAACAGTTTTGTCAAATAGCGGAACTGCCATAATGGGATCTGCGATGGCTACTGGAGAACACAGAGCAAAAACCGCCATTGAGTCTGCTTTGGATTCACCTTTATTGAATGACAACAAAATTACTGGTGCCAAAAACGTATTGTTGCTTATCGTTTCTGGAAACAATGAAATTACAATTGATGAAATTGGAGAAATTAGTGACCATATTCAAGCAGAAGCTGGTCACAATGCAAATATAATTATGGGTGTTGGAGAAGACGAAACACTTGGTGAAGCTATTGCAGTTACAATTATTGCAACTGGTTTCAATATTGAGCAACAAAATGAGATTGTAAATACAGAGCCAAAAAAAATCATTCATACACTTGAAGGAGAACAAAAACTCACTCACAATCTTACGCAGAAAGTAATTTCATCGTTTGATTTCACTCCGCTTGAACAAACTAGTTCCGAAGATAAAATTGTTCATAATTTGATGGATGAAGAAACTTTAATTGTTGCAGAAAAAATAATCGAAGAAGTAAAATCTGAACCAACATTTGAGTTCAATTTGGTACCAACAACTGCATTTATTAAAAATTTAGATGTTACTTTTGAAATTGTTTCGCCTCCAATTGAGCAAGATTTTTATTTTTCGCTTCCAGAAGTGGAAGATAATGATGTAAACACATTTGCAAAACAAATGGAAGTACAACAACCTATTTTTGTGGCTAAAGAAGAAGAACAAATCACTTTTTCTTTTGATTTGCCAATCGCAAAATCAGAAACAAAAATTGTGGAACAAAATGCGGAACGTTTACTTTTTGATTTGACCAATGAAACACGAGAAATTAAAGTTAATGCACCGTTGCAAGTAGTTCCTTTTACGGAATTAAACGAAACCGGCGTAATACGCTATTCGCTTGAAGAGTACATGGAAGTTGAAAACCAACTTTTGGAATCTAAAGCAACTTTAAATCAAGTTGCAGAAACAGAACACGAATCTTTAAAAATTACATCAAAAATTGTTGAGCAAGTACCCAACTACTTTATGGACGAGCAGGTTTCGCCAACTGAAATGTCTCTTGAGCAAGTGGCTCGTTTGCGTGCAGACGAAAGAAGAAGAAAGCTTAAAGAATTCAATTATAAATTTCATAGTAATGCTTCGCGCATTGATGAAATTGAAAAAGAACCAGCATACAAACGCTTGGGTGTAGATATTTCTAGCACTCCTGCCAACAATAATCAATCGCGCACATCACTCGGAATGGACAGTAATAACGACTTTCAATTGCGTTCGAACAATTCCTTTTTGCATGATAATGTGGATTAATTAATTCAGACCAAACTTTTTTTTAACCCGAAGATTTTAATTAATTTTCGGGTTTTTTTTGAAATGAATTTTGTACCTATTGTATTTTTAAGGATAAAAAGCTAAATTTGTACCGCTTAATCCAGCTATCCATTCCAAGATTTTTTCGAAAAATGGTTTTTTCTGCGAAAAAAGAGTAGCGTCTAAGGTAGCTCTTTTTTGTAAAGAAAAAAATCCATATTGTAAAAAAATATTGCTTTCGATTGCTATCTGGGCCATTTACTAATATTGTTAGAAAAATTTCATCAAATAAAAACATTTCTTCTTCCCTCCGTTTGACGGATAATAGGGAGGATTAAATTCCAAAATCAGATCTCTAAATTCTAAAATCATAAATTAAATGAGTTTATCAACACAAATCATGGACGAAATGAAAACTGCCATGAGAGCTAAAGATACAGTAGCTTTAGAAGCATTACGTGCCATCAAATCTGAAATTCTTTTGGCGCAAACCGCAACTGGCAGCAAAGAAGAAATAACGGAAGACGAAGAAATTAAACTGCTTCAAAAATTGGTAAAAACCAGAAAAGACAGTGCTAAAATTTTTGCTGAACAAAACAGAATGGATTTGGCTGAGCCAGAATTGGCACAAATTGCTGTTATAGAAAAATTCTTGCCGGCACAATTAAGCGAAGCAGAAGTAGAGGCAATCATTGAAAAAATCATTTCAGAAATTGGTGCAACCGGAATTGCAGCAATGGGTAAAGTGATGGGGTTAGCATCTGCACAATTGGGTGGAACAGCTGAGGGTAAGACAATTTCTACGATTGTAAAAAAATTGTTGACTTAAGAAAATAATGGAATATTGAGTATTAAAATGATGTGTTTTTCAAATCTGAATTTTCCCATCGTTAATCAATAATCACAAATCAAAGGGCTACGTAGTTCAACTGGATAGAATATCAGATTTCGGCTCTGAGGGTTGGGGGTTCGAATCCCTTCGTGGTCACGCTAAGGGACAAATCTATTTTTTTTAGATTTGTCCCTTTTTTTTACCTCGCGAACCCCCGCCAATACTGGCAATTTTTAAAAATAATGGATTGATATCTGCGGTTCGAACTTTTTTATTTTCAAAGTGGAATTTTTTTGGAAATATCGAACCAATTGTGCGTCTTTTACCATCAATATCAGAGTTAATAAACTGTTTTTCAATATTTTATATTTTATTTATTGCTTTTTTGTACAATTGTAAAATCTCTTTTTCGTCTATTGCCGCAATTTCAAGTTGCTTTAATTCGTCGTAAATATCTTTGTACCATACCATTGGCCATACAAATAAAGCATACACTGTTATTAATCAGATTTTTAATATTTCTTTAAGGTGTAAGTTTTGTTTTTTACAAAACCCCTTATTTGGTAATGATAAATAAAAAATGATGCCTAGTAAATTGTTTATCTTTTTTGCTGGTAAAACAATTTTTATAAGCAAATGAAACAAAATCGCATACTTATTGAATTATTTTGACACTTTATTACTACATAATATTGCTTGATTTGTATTGATTAATTTACAGAGCCTCAATCTTATTCAAATCTTTGGGTTTTATCAATTTTTCTAAGTAATTTTAAACAATGATTATGCAATTTCTTTATAAATATATCGCCTTACTTAGCATTGTTTTATTTTTTATTACAAAATCAGAGGCACAGTCACTTCCAATTTCCTCCTATGGGGTATGGGATCGTGGTGGCGGAATTCCAGATTATTCAGCTCCAAATGCCGATTTTGTGAAGGGTATAGAAACTACTCTTGATTGGAAAGATATTCAGGCTGGACCGGGAACAAATAATTGTGATTTTAGTG
>CALPKO020000116.1 GCA_943324165.2 Bdellovibrio sp. ZAP7
GATCGCCACATTCCATATAATTTTCGTGTTTTTCGTCACGAAAGAATGCACCTAACTCAGATTTTGAAATTCTAAAGTCTACTAATTCAAGAATTTCAACTATTTGATCGTCTCGCAACATCAATGCAACCCGAAGTTTCTTAAAAATATCGTTGTTTGTCATTTTTTATTTTTTTCAAAGATAATTATTAAAGTCAATTATTATTATAATTTACAGTATTTTGTTGTTTACTATTTTCTATTTTGCAGTCACATTTAATGCGGTCTCAAATATTCTAATAACAATAAACGGAACTGAGAATTGAATCAGAAAACCAGAGAAAATACTAAAATCTAACAAAGTATTTTTGATTTTGTAAATTAGATTTCTATTTTCGTACAAAATTAAATTTAAACATGAAAATACTAGGAATTGGTTCAAGAATCAATCATTCAGAATTTGGTAAAGGGGTTGTAACAAACGTTTCAAATACGTCATATTGGGTAACTTTTATAGAAAATGGCTTAGAAACTATCGATTTAAACAGCAATTTTGAAGTGATAGAAGCTGCTGAAAACGAAGTGGATACAATTAGTCTTTATGACGTAGAAAGAAGTTTGAGAGAAATTTTAAAAAAATGGTCCGACATTTCAGAAATTGTTCCAATTGGCGATAAATGGAAAGGCGGAAAGATGATTTTAGATCCAGGGCAAGCTGGTTTGGCAAGTAAAGAAATTCCGATTGACACTTTTTTTCATAAAATAATCATGGTTCGTGATAGAATGCGTGTGATGGAACAAAAAATAAATGCCAGCAATTTAGAAGAAATTGAAAAAGTAGAATTACAACAGTACATTACCAGGATTTATGGTAGTTTAACCACTTTTAATGTTTTGTTCAAATCCAATAAAGATTTTTTTGTGGGAGAAAAGTCAAAATAAAAAAAAAGCTGTTTCGATTTTGAAACAGCTTTTTAATTTAATCTTGATTGATTTTCTTTCTCCAAAAAAAAGTATTTAGTATGTGTCTTTTTGCAAAACGATTTGGCGATTCAGCATTAACCATTTTTACGTAGGTTGCTTTTGGAACGCTTATATATTCGTAAACAGAACCGTTAGAAAAATCGATAATTAGTCTTCCTTCTACAAACTTATAGTCTGTAATGGTTGCGTTGGCAACTGTTTCGTTGTATTCTGGTTTTAGTTGTTCAATGGTTTCTGGATTGATGCTTACCAAAAAATGATAAGCTTCGATGATGTTTTTACTATTTTCTTCAGCAGCTTTTAAACCTTCATCATCTCCCGAGAATTTATCCGGATGTGCTTCTTTCATCGCATTGCGATAAATCGTTTTTAAATCTTTTAATGTTGCAGTTTTGTCAACATTTAACAATTTTCTGTATTCAACTATTTTTTTCATAAATGCTATAAGTCTTTGTCTATTAGATAGAAAACTATATTTTTGTTTTCAAAATGGACAAATTTTGTGCAAATGTAAACTTTTTAAAACAAGATTTTATGTTTTTTTAATCCTAATTGAAATTTATGCTAAAATTTAAAGTCGTAAAAAAAGCAATTCTTTATTAAATAATCTAAATTTGCAACTCAAATACACCAAAAATGAATACTATTTTAATTGCGATTGTATTGGCTAATGTCTTGTTTAGCTTTAAGGGCTTTAACGATTTAAGTTTTTTTAGAAAATATGAATTCCATATTGCAAGTATTCGCGCTGGTGAGCAAATTCGTATGTTTTCTTCCGCCTTTCTTCATGCTGATTTGATGCATTTGGCTTTTAACATGTACACTTTGTATATTTTTTCGCCCGTTGTTTTTGGCTATTTAGGTGATTTTTCATTTTTGATGATATACATAATAAGTTTATTTTCAGGTAGTTTATTGACCTTGTATTTTCACAAAAACGATTACAATTATCGCGCAATTGGTGCTTCGGGAGCAGTCACCGGGGTTTTATATGCTGCTATTTTGATGCAACCTGATATGGGATTGTATTTGTTTTTTATACCTATTGCCATTCCTGCATATCTTTTTGGAATAGGTTATTTGTTGTATTCTATTTATGGAATGAAAGCCAAAAATGATAATATCGGTCATACGGCACATTTTGGTGGTGCGATTGGCGGTTTTGCTTATACTTTATTGAGAGAACCAAGTTTGTTAACAGAAAATCCTTTCATGGTCGGACTTTTGTTAATTCCAATTGTGATTTTATTCGTCATGGAAAAAACAGGGAAACTTTAATGGCACAACTTTTGGAAAGAAGAAACTGAATCAACAAAAATAAATCAATCACCATGAAAAAGTCAATTTTTATTTTATTTGTATTTTTTGCGCTATCTGCGCAAGCACAAGAAATCAAGCCAATGCCTTTAATCAACGTTGCCGGCGAAGGAAAAATTAAAGTAACACCAGATCAAGTCAGTATTTCTGTTTCAGTAGAATCTAAAGGAATTAAAGCCGCCGAGGTGAAAAAAGAAAATGACATCAAAATTGATGAAGTAATTAAATTCATCAAAAAAATGAAAGTTGATGCGAAAGATTTTCAAACGGAAAGGGTAACTTTAAATGATCAATACGATTATCAAAAGAAGAAACACAATTATGTTGCGACACAAACCATCATAATTTTATTAAAAGATTTGTCTAAATATGACGAATTGATGGAAGGTATCGTAGATGCTGGAATTAACAATATCAATAATGTAGATTTTAGATCTTCAAAATTAGAAAGCTATAAGTCGGAGGCGCGAAAATTAGCTATGAAAGATGCAAAAGTGAAGGCGGAAGATTATATTTCTGTTTTGGTTGGACAAAAAGTAGGTAAAGCATTTACGATTTCAGACAATACGCAAGCTTATTATCCAAGGCCAGTTTACGGGATGGCAATGATGAAAAATGTAGAGATGGATTCCGCTCCGAGAGAAACTTTGGCAGTGGGAGAAATTGAAATTATAGCCAACGTTAGCGTAAGTTTTGTTTTAGAGTAAAAGTAAAATCCTCTTAAAAATAAAGAAAACCTTTCAAGTAAATTCGAAAGGTTTTTTTATTTGAATAATTTGATTTAATATAAATTTTTCTAAAGAGATTCAATGATGTCGGCCAAGTGATGGTCTAATTGGGTAATTTCATTTTTATCTTGGGTGAATAAAGTAATTTCTAATTGAAATGCTTTGTAGATTTTACAATCAGGATGATGGTGCATTTCATCAGCATGTTTGGCTACTTTCAATAAAAACTGCGCTAATTCTGTTTGCGATTTGAACGTGAAGTTCTTCACTAATTTACCATCAATTTCTTGAAATGCCATATTTTTAATATTTACCGTTTAACAATTCGCCACCAATTGATGATTTGGCTTCGATGCCCAATTTTTTCATCATTTCAAAGGTAGTGCAAACCGCAGCAGAAGTAACCGGAATACCACATTCTTTTTGAATTAAATCTATCGCTTCTAGCGATGGCATTTGCACACATGCTGAAACTACTAAAACATCCACATCAGTTAAATCCAAGCGCTTATAAATTTCGAGTAAATTCATTGGATTTTGTGCGGCAACTTCTAAATTATCAGGAATTTCCAAAGCAATACTTTCTTTTACTTTTATGCCTTGGTGTTCGATATAATCGACAACCATATCGGTTAGCGGACGCATATAAGGCGTAATTATCGAAATTTGTTTCGCTCCCAAAATTTTCAAACCATTTATTAAAGCACCAGCTGATGTAACAATAGGAGTAGGGAAATCATTGGCAACCGTTTCTTGATGCAAATTTACTTCCGACACACAATGATAACCGCGTCCCATGCTCATGATTGCAACTAAACAAGCATACCCCATAACATCCACGTGTGCATCAGAAAGTTCTTGGGCACATTTCAAACTCATAGCATCCATTGCTTCAAGTTCTTCTTTGGTCACTTTTTTCATTCGCATTCTACTGCTATGAAACGTAAAGCGCTCAGGTAAAATGCTTTCTCTAGCTCTAAAAATAGCTGGTATTTCGGTTTCCATCGTTACGTTGGAAGATGGAACTATTTGTCCTATTTTGTATTTCATTTTTTTTAGTTTACAGTCTCAGTAACAGTTAGCAGCCTGAATACTGAAAACTGTGACTGGATACTTCTTTTATATTTCCTTAACCGTATTCACAATCGTTCCAATTCCTTCCACGGTGGCTTCAATAACATCTTTATCAAATAACCATTCTTGTGGGTTTCTTCCTGCGCCAACGCCAGACGGTGTTCCTGTTGCAATGATGTCGCCTGGTTCTAAAGTGAAAACAATACTCAAATCTTCAATCAAATCATTGATATTGAATAATAAGAATTTGGTATTAGAATTTTGTTTTTCAATTCCATTCACTTTTAAAGATAAATTCAAATTATGGGGATTTTCTATTTCGTCTTTAGTCACTAAATAAGGTCCCATTGGTGCAAAAGTGTCTTGTCCTTTAGAAACAATCCATTGTCCTTCTCGGCGACAATCACGAGCGGAAATATCATTAATTACGGTGTATCCAAAGACATAATCCATCGCATCGGATTTAGCGACATATTTCCCTTTTTTGCCAATCACCACAGCCAATTCCACTTCCCAATCCAATTGTTCGGTTAGTTTGGTGTTTTTGATGATTTCGGTATTTGTGGCTGTAACTGTTGTTGGCGGTTTTGAAAAGATGATTGGTTTTTGAGGTAATTTCCCGGTTGTATCTAATGTTCTTGCACTTTCGGCAACGTGTTCGGTGTAATTCAAACCAATTCCGATGATGTTTTTTCGAGGTTTTTCGATAGGAGCGAGGATGGTAACTTCGTTCAATTCATAAGCTACTTCGTCAAAGAATTCTTTGGAGGTTTCTGAAATTAATTCTGTGATTTCGGCTATGATTTCAAATCCCAAATCGATGAGTTCTAACATATCGTTTGGTAATGGAAAATTGGATATTGCGCCAAAATCTTCCATATCAATCACCTGATTGTTATGAATAAAGCCCAATCTTGGTTCTGAATCGCTTGTTTTGTAGGTAAGTAGTTTCATTTTATTTCTCGCAAAGGCGCAAAGACGCCAAGTTTAATTTTTTTTGATTTTTGTTATTGTAATTGATATTGCTATTTAATTTGTTGATGTCCAAGATTTTCTTCCAATTCTCTTGATTGATACAATCCCAATTTTTCTATTACTGGCAAATCATTAAACGAAAATAAACAAGCATCTTCTGAATCGGATAAATTGTGGTGCTCGTGCCAAGCCCATGAAGGAACGCAAAAAATGTCCCTTTCTTTCCAGTCAAATCGCTCGCCATTGATGATTGAAAATCCTTTTCCTTTGGCACATTGGTAAACAAATGAACCGGTGTGCTTATGCGCTTTTCCTTTGAAACCTGCTGGTAAAAGTTGCATGGATGCACCCATCGTTTGCATCACGTGACCGCCAGTCAATGGGTTGGAATAATGCATTAAAACCCCATCAATGGGATTGATTTCATTCACTTTTTCGCCTTCTAAAAGAGTTGGATAAACGTTTTTCCAAGCATATTTGAATAAAGGAGAATACGGTTTATCCCAATCTTTATCTGCTGGAATAAATCCTGATGTTCCATACATTATGGGCGAATAATTCACTGGAAAATCTAGTGGTTGCTTACC
>CALPKO020000117.1 GCA_943324165.2 Bdellovibrio sp. ZAP7
GTTGTTGCTTTCTAAACTGTTGAATGTTTTCAGCAACATTGGCGCTGAGTATTTCAGGAGGCGAAATACCCGCTTTTTCAATTAGCGCAGATTTTTTAGGATTTTCTTTCAAAATGGAAATTATGAATTGTAAAAATAAGACTTTTTTTCGTTTAAAATCTTAACGTAAAGCACAAGCCAATTAAAAAAAAGGATATCGCTTCGATCTGGGCTAGGGCAGTAATTTTCAAAACAATTATAATTTTCAAATTACAAAAAAATAGTTTCTAAAACAGTAAATTTGCATTTCTAAAAAAATGCAATGCAAACCGAAGATAGTCCACAAGAAAATATTCAAAAAACGGTCTTTCCAATTTTATTTTCTATTGCATTTGCCCATCTCATCAACGATTTGTTGCAAGCAGTAATCCCTGCCTCTTATCCTATCCTAAAACAAAATTTTCACCTCAACTTTACACAAATTGGTTTAATTACACTTTGTTATCAATTAGCAGCATCGATTCTTCAGCCGCTAGTTGGGTTGTATACAGACAAAAAACCTCAGCCTTTTTCTCAAATTTTCGCAATGTTTTTTTCACTGATAGGCATTATATTTTTGGCTTATGCCAATAGTTTTTCAACTATTTTGATTGCTGTAGTTTTTATAGGGATTGGTTCATCTATTTTTCATCCAGAAGCTTCAAGAATTTCTTTTTTAGCTTCAGGAGGAAAGCGTGGTTTGGCGCAATCTATTTTTCAATTGGGTGGCAATTTAGGCACTGCCATTGGACCACTTTTGGTGGCGCTGATTGTTGTACCTAATAATCAACAACACATTGTTTGGTTTGCCATTGCTGCTGTTTTGGGACTAATTATTTTGTCGAAAATTGCCGTTTGGTACACCGCACATATTAAATTGCGCTCCGCTAAAAAAACACTTATCGAATTACCTGATATTTCTAAAAGAAAAGTAGTTTTTTCAGTGGCTATTTTAATGGTAATCTTGTTTTCAAAGTTTTTTTATAGCGCCAGTATTTCGAGTTATTTTACATTTTATTTGATAGAAAAATTCCATTTATCGGTTCGTGATGCGCAACTTCATTTGGTTTTATATCTAACATCTGCGGCATTCGGGACTTTAATTGGTGGTCCTTTAGGCGATAAATTCGGCAGAAAATATGTGATTTGGTTTTCCATACTTGGTGTTGCACCGTTTGCACTGTTATTGCCCTATGCCGATTTGTTTTGGACGAGCGTGCTTTCAGTGATTATTGGAACAATTTTATCATCTGCTTTTCCTGCAATTTTGGTTTATGCACAAGAATTATTGCCGAAAAAACTCGGAATGGTTTCTGGACTTTTTTATGGATTTGCTTTCGGAATGGGCGGACTTGGATCTGCCTTACTGGGAAATCTGGCTGATCATACTAGCATTTATTATGTTTATCAAATTTGTTCTTATTTGCCGTTAATTGGAATAATTGCCTTATTTTTACCCAACCTTAAAAAGAAAAATTAACCTGAAATTGAACTGATTATGCAATTTCAACTTGAAAAATTCGTAAAAATTAAAGGTTTGAGCAATTCCTCTGGATTGGTTTTGCAAAACAACAATTTGTATCTTATTGCAGATAATTCGACTTTCCTTTACCAATACCAACTGGAAAAAAACACATTTTTAAAAATTCCGTTGACCGAAAATGCTTCGGATCATATTGAAAAAAGTGAAAAACCCGATTTTGAATCGATTGTTTTTCACGACAAAAAGTTGTTGTTGTTTGGTTCTGGTTCTAATTCAAGCCGCGAAAATCTCGTTACTTTTAGCTTAAAAAAACAAAAAGCAAACTGGAGCGATTTGTCTGCTTTGTACAGTTTATTGAAAAATAAATTTATGATTAAGGACGACGAATTCAATATTGAAGGCGTAGTTTATTATAAAAAAAGCATCTTCTTTTTTCAACGGGGTAATGCGCACGCTTCAAAAAATGGAATAATTGAAATTAACGACAAGAAACATTCTTTAGATTTTCATCCATTTGAGTTGCCAGAAAATAATGGCGCGCGATTTACATTTACGGATGCGACTGTTGTAAAAAACAAGATTTATTTTTTGGCTTCGGCAGAAAAAACAGATTCTACTTATAATGATGGCGAAGTTTTAGGAAGTTTGTTGGGTTGCATCGATATCAAATCGAAAAAAATGGAATTCACTAAGGTGATATCAACATATCAAAAGTTTGAAGGCCTTACGCTTTATAAAAAATCAAAAGGCGAAATTCAGTTTTTGCTTTGCGAAGACAATGATTTAGAAAATTTGGAATCTACGGTTTATAAGTTGCTGGTTAATATCTAATTTTATCAATTATTATCTATATTTCTCGCAAAGGCGCAAAGACACAAAGTAGTAATTCTGAAAAAGAATTTGTCAAACTGCTGTGTTATTCTGAAAACTGAAAACCCCAATTAAACTAATCTAATTGGAGTTTTGATTTTAATAGTATATATTAATTGTATGTTAAACTTTCTTTTCTATTTCTCGCATACTGTCCATTTTCTTATAAGCCAAAAATCCTTTGATATCTTCAAAATGTTCAACAACACGTTTATTGGTAAATTCAAAAACTTTGGTAGCCAAGCCATCAAGAAAATCCCTGTCGTGAGAAACTAATATCAAAGTGCCATCAAAATCGCGCAAAGCATCTTTGATAATGTCTTTGGTTTTCATGTCTAAATGGTTCGAAGGTTCGTCGAGAATCAATAAATTGACAGGCTCTAACAAAAGTTTCATCATTGCCAATCGGGTTTTTTCACCTCCAGAAAGCACTTTTACTTTTTTGGTAACATCGTCACCATGAAACATAAATGCTCCTAAAATATCTTTGATTTTCGTGCGCACATCGCCAACAGCAATGTCGTCAATCGTCTCAAAAATAGTGGCATTTTCATCTAACAATGAAGCTTGATTTTGTGCAAAATAACCAATCTGTGCATTGTGACCAATTTCGGCACTTCCGCTATTAATTTCAATTTCTTTCATGATGGCTTTGATCATGGTAGATTTCCCTTCACCATTTTTACCAACAAAAGCTACTTTTTCGCCACGTTCGATGACTAAATTGGCATTTTTAAAAATCACTTTGTCGCCATACGATTTCTCAAGTTCTTTCACAATCACAGGATATTGCCCTGAACGAATCGCCGGAGGAAATTTCAGTTTTAAGGCAGAAGTATCCACCTCATCAACTTGAACGATTACTAATTTTTCAAGCATTTTCACACGCGATTGAACGGCATCTGTTTTAGAAAAAGTCCCCTTAAATCGGTCAATAAAAGTCCTGTTGTCGGCAATCATTCGTTGCTGCTCATCGTAAGCTTTTTGTTGGTGCATGCGTCGGTCTTTTCGCAATTCGAGGTAATGCGTGTATTTTGCCTTATAGTCGTAAATTCTTCCCATCGTAACTTCTATGGTTCGGTTGGTAATGTTATCGACAAAAGTCCTATCGTGCGAAATCACCACCACCGCTTTGGCAGCATTGATTAAGAAATCTTCCAACCATTGGATACTTTCGATATCCATGTGATTGGTTGGCTCATCAAGAAGGATTAAATCTGGTTTTTGTAAAAGTATTTTTGCCAATTCAATTCTCATTCTCCAACCACCAGAAAATTCAGAAGTTTGACGTGTAAAATCCTCTCTAAGAAAACCTAAGCCCGTTAAGATTTTCTCCACTTCCGCTTCATAATTGACTTCTTCGATGGCATAAAATTTTTCGCTTAAGTCTGATACGCGTTCTATCAACTTCATGTATTCGTCACTTTCATAATCGGTGCGAATGGTCAATTGCTCATTGATTGCTTCGATTTCATCTTTCATTTTGAATATTTCACCAAATGCTTTTGACGCCTCTTCCATTACCGTTGCACCATCGGTAGTTAACAAATGTTGCGGTAAATAGGCAATCACCGCTTCTTTTGGAGCAGAAATATTTCCTGTAGAAGGTTTTGCTTGCCCTGAAATTATTTTTAAAAGGGTAGATTTTCCAGCGCCATTTTTACCCATTAGGGCAATTTTATCGTTCTCGTTAATAGAGAAAGTTACATCGCTAAAAAGTGTTGTTCCGCCAAATTGCACGGATATGTCGTTGACTGTGATCATTGTTTTATATAGTATATTGATAGGTAAATGCTACAAATTTACAACTGAATTGCTTGCTTATTCCTTCTCGTAGCGTTCCATTTCTCGGTCGTAGAATGCATTGGCTTGAACGATTAGATTTTCCATTTCAGCATTCAATTCTGCTTCATCCAAATCTTCATCTTCTTCTATAAATTCTACCTCATCGTCTTTTAAATTGATTATAAAACGCGGATAGTCAAGGTGAATGATAAAAATATCTTCGGGAAAATCGGTATTGTCACCGAGTAAAAATTTAGGTAATTCCATATATATTTTTGAATTTAGATTTTTGAATTTAGATTTTTGAAATTGCCATTGCCATTGAATTCTTATTTATCCGACAAAATCACAGGCGAGTTTTTCCCATTCATGAAAATAACTTTTGCGTTTGGCGAGGTGGCGATTTCTTTTTGGGCTTTAATTTGTTCGTATTGCAATTGTTTGTCAGACAAACCTGTTGAAATAATTTTTTGATAATCCGCGATTCCTTGTGCTTCTACCCTTTTTCGTTCTGCTTCTTGTTTTTCTTTTTGCAGCACGAAAGTCATTTTTTGCGCTTCTTGTTCAGCGTTAATTTTACTTTCAATAGTCGTTTTTACAGATGCCGGAAGGTTAATGTTTCTTATTAAAAGTTGTTCTAAAACCAAGCCTCTTTTTTTGAAATCATCTTCAATACTTTTAAAAATACGTTGTTGAAACTCATTTCTTTTTGTGGAATACAAAGCCACAGCATCATAATAAACTGCGTTGTCACGGATTCTAGTTCTCGTGATTGGACGCACAATTTTATCCGTGTAATTCTCGCCAATTTGCTTGTAAATTTTTGGTGCATCGGCAGGCAGAATTCTATACAAAACGGTAAGGTCGATCACTACTTCCAATCCATCATTTGACAATACACGAATGGCATCATCACCCGATTTTTCTCCTTCGTCATGAAGAGCAGACATGGTATAATTCTGGGTTTGAATATCAAAATCTGTTACATCCAACAAAGGATTTATCAAGTGTAAACCACTTTCTAAAACACCAGATTGAACACTTCCATAAAGCGATTGAACGCCTACTTTTCCTGCATTAATTTGCTTAAACATCGACGAAAACAATCCTAAACCAATTAATGCAAAACCAACAATTCTCAGTGGATTTGAAAATTTTGAAAGTGGATTTGCCACATTATTTTTTAAAGTAAAACCAACAAAAAACAAGATAATTCCGAGGATAATAAATAGTGTCATTTTTTAAAATTTAATTTTATACTGATTATACGTTAGTTTGTTAAATTAGTTACAAGATTCCAAAATCTAAAATCTGAATTCTAAATTCTGAATTCTAAATTCTAAATTCTACACTTTCTTAGTCAATCGATCAAATCGAATATATAAAAACAAAGCTGCAACGGTCAATCCTGCCAAAAGTCCAATCCAAATGCCGACTGCCTTTAACTCGGTATATTTACACAAATAAAAAGAAATTGGA
>CALPKO020000118.1 GCA_943324165.2 Bdellovibrio sp. ZAP7
AACCATCTTTCTACAGAAAGCCAAACAAAATGGTGCAACAACTAAAAATGGAATGGAAATGTTGGTTTTTCAGGCAGAAAAAGCTTGGGAAATCTGGAATAAAAAGTAAAATTTCCATTAAAAAATAACTAATTCGTTATAAATAGGGCTTTTATTTTGAATTTTCACGCACCTTTACTACCTTTCGCCCTATTTAAAAAAAAATAATATTTATATAAACCCTAAACATTTACAAAATGTTAGACGACAAGAATGATAACCTGCCACAAGCAGATGGAAATTTAGAAGTTGATTCTACTGCAAATTTAGAATCAAATAGTGAAGAAGTAATAGCTGAACCATCAGAAGTAGCAAACCTTGAGGAAGTTGAAAATCCAATAGAAGCTATCGAAATAGCATCTGCTGAAACTAATTTAGAGGAAACTAATGCTGAAGATTCAACTGAAACAGCAAACACTGTTGAAGTGGAAGATTCAGTAATAAAAGAGGATGATTTAGATTCGGAAGACAGCGAAAGTCCGGCAATCGAAGATGTTTCAGAAGAACAAGAAGAAATTTCAAATGAAGACGTTTCTGAAAATAAAGTTGAAAGCGAAACTTCTAACGCTGAAATTCCAAGTATAGATTATGAAAGTCTTTCAATGGAGGAGTTGGTTTCTGAATTAGAACAATTGGTTGTCGAAGAAAAAATTGTCGTTGTTAAAGATGCCATTGAACAAGTTAAGTCTTCATTTTTAGGTAAATATTATCATTTTATTGACGAAAAAAAGAAAGCTTTCTACACTGAAAATCCTGATACGATTGAAGATTTTCAATACAATTTTCCTTTAAAATCTACCTTCGACAAATTGTATAGTGAGTTTAGAGAGAAAAAAAATAAACATTTTAAAAGCTTAGAAAGCAATTTAAAAACAAATTTAGAAACCAGATTGGCGATTGTTGAAGAAATAAAAAACCTCATTAGCCAACAAGAAAATATCAAAGATGCCCTGAAACAATTCAACGATTTGAGAGAACGTTGGAAAAATGCAGGCGCTATTCCGAAAGACAAATACAACCATGTTTGGAACAATTATCATTTTCATGTAGAAAATTTTTACGATTATTTACACCTTGATAGAGAAGCGAGAGACATTGATTTCAAACACAATTTAGATTTAAAACTCAAAATAATTGCTCGCGTTGAAGAATTGGTGGAAGAGGTTGACACCAACAAAGCTTTTAGAGAATTACAAGATTTACATAAAATTTGGAAAGAGGATATTGGTCCTGTTTCGAGAGAACACCGCGAGGAAATCTGGGATAAATTTTCGACTTTGACCAAAAAAATGCACGACAAACGCGACATTTTGTTTGAAGAAATGCGTGGACGTGAAAACGAAAATCTTTTGAAAAAGAATGAAGTGATTGCCCAAATTCAAGCGTTTTCGACAGAAAAAATGAGCGAACACAATTCATGGCAAAAGCACGTGGAAAAAGTGGAAGCTTTGAGAAATGAATTTTTTGCATTAGGAAAAGTGCCGGTTGAGGTAAACGAAATTACTTGGACAAATTTTAAAAATGCGGTTCGTGATTTTAATATTTTGAAAAATTCGTTTTACAAAGACATTAAGAAAGACCAAAACGACAATCTTGAAAAGAAAAATGCCTTGGTTGCCAAAGCTATCGCGTTGCAAGAAAGTGAAGATTTTGCTGCCACTACTCCTTTAATGAAGCAAATTCAAGAGGAATGGAAAACGATTGGACATGTTCCGAGGAAATATTCTGATAAGGTTTGGGGCGAATTTAAAACCGCATGTAACCACTATTTTGAAAAACTAAAATCGCAACGCAAAGAAGAAAATCAAGAAGAGGAAGCTGCTTTTGAAAAGAAAAAAGAGTACTTAGAATCGATGAAGGATTTTGAAATGACGGGCAATCATAAAACTGATTTAGATGGCATTAAAGTGCATATCGAAGCTTGGAAAACGATTGGTAGAGTGCCATTTTCTAAAAAACACATTGACGGAAAATTCAATAAATTGTTAGACGGTTTGTTTGAAAAATTGAGTTTGAGCAAGAAAGATACTGACATGATGCGTTTTTCTAACCGAATTGAAAACCTTTCTGAAAGCAACGATACAAGGAAATTAGACAATGAAAAGATTTTCTTGATGCGAAAAATTGAAGAAGTTCAAAATGAGATTTTTCAATTAGAGAACAACATTCAGTTTTTTACGAATACTAAGAATGCGAAGAAAGAAAACGCTATTGTTTTGGAAGTACGCAAGAACATTGCGCTTCATAAAGAGGGACTTGAAGTTTGGAAAGAGAAACTAAAGGAACTAAAAAAGATCAAACAAGAATAGTTTTAGCACAACTTATTACAAACCTCGAAAGTTATTATTTTCGGGGTTTTTTTTAGCCCACCCAACCCTCCCAAAGGGCGGGCTTTGAAAAAGATGGAGATATTGGGTTTTAGGTTGTGGGTTGGAGAAATATTTTTATATTTGGGAAATAATGCAAAACAAACCTTCTCCAATTTAGCCAATTTTGGGTGTCTAAACGAAGGTTTGTAGCATGTATTTATAAGTTGGCAGTAATACTTCCTCAACAAACTTAAATGGAATAATGAAAGAAATTGAATTGACTCAAGAGAATATAATCACCTTAAAAAAATACATTAAGTTTGATCTTTTCCTGGTAATATTTTTCTTCTCAGCTTTCGTTTTACTCATTGGAATAATTCCTTTGATATTATTAATTTTCACAAAACCAACAGAAGGATTTTTAAAAAGAAGTTTATTTGTTTTGTGTTTATTGTTTATTCCGTTCATTGGAGTTTTATGGAAAGTTTTTAAAATATATAGAGATGTCAGAAGTGGAAAGAAATTGAGGTTTGAAATTGAGAAGTATAAAATCAAGAATGATAAAAAATCAATGGTGTTAGTTGATATTAATACTCAAAAGAAGTTTGAATTTGCTGAATATTTACTTCCATCTATAGAAACTGAAAAACCAATTAGGATTGAAATAGCTAAGTTTAGTGAACAACTTTTGTTCATCTCAAACGGAGAAGAGAATTATATTGAAAAGGCTGAAAGAAATTAGATTGGTAAAAGTACTACTGCCAACAGGCGTTTCTCGAAATTACTTCGTCAGTTCGCTATCGCTCGGGTGCGAGTTTTGTGGTAAGTTCACGTTTTGTAAGAATTTTTATCATATTGGAAAATTAACGGTTAAAATATTTGAAAAGAAAATTGCAATTAAAATAACTCACACATAAATAAGCCCTCTACTGAACAATTTCAATAGAGGGCTTTGATATTAAACTAAGTTTTATTTGGCAATCAATTTACCGGTTTGAAGCGAACCTGCGCTGTTGGTGAATTTGTAGAAGTAAATGCCAGGTATTACGTTAACCTCTATTGAAGTCGAAGTCTGATTGATTTTTTTCTGGATGATTGTTTTACCCAAAACATCATATAAAATAAATTCACTATTAATATTGTTTTCATTTACTTGCAAAGTAAGTGTTTTACTAAACGGATTTGGATAAACAATTAGTTCGTTTACTTTGCTGTTAGTAGTAACTGCAAGAGGAGGACAACCAACGGTCATGTTATCAGTAATTGAAAAAGTTGTAACTGCTCCACTCGTGGTCATTAATCTACCCTCGACAATTGTTCCTGTAGCAGCGCTAATTGCGCCATTGTTTACAATAAGCGTCCCTTTGAATTCTGTAAAAGTACTCAACGATACTGCGCCATTTACTATCCAATAAATATTCTTGGCTTGTGCTCCATTTAATAAAGTTACTTTGGCAAGAGAGGTTGTAGCAAGTGCACCAAAAATTTTAATAACAAATACTGCATTGACATTATTTTGGGCATCAAGAAACAAAGTGTCGGTAAAAACAGTTGCACCGTTGATGATGTAAGTATGAGGTGTTAACAATAAGTCGTTGCCAAATTGTGCTGGATACAATAATTCGATATCTGGAGTAAGGGCATTTAAGTAAGTCCTAACATCCAACAAATCTGCGGCACATTGTGCTGTCGATACATCAGGAATGGGGTGAATTGTTCCGGTTACATCTAATGCGTTGAATCCGGTTGTTAGGCCGACATTAGTTCCTACATCACCTAATACTGTGGTGACACCTGCGTTGGTAACTTCATTTTCTCCCGAAAAAATGGCGTAACAAATAGTTGAGGCAAGATTTGGAGCGGTTGGTCCGTTTAAAACTGGTGTTCCACAACCTAGTGGAAGTTTTGCTTCTACTCCATTTACGGTTATGGCGCCTGTTGTTGAAAGAAGTCTACCTTCGATTTTTGATCCAACTCCCATAAGAATGGCGGCATTGTTGGCGACAATTGTTCCTTTCATCAATGTTCCTGCAGACATGTCAACTAGTCCTTCGACTTTCCAAAAAACATTACACGCCAGAGCTCCGTTGGTTAAGGTGACTTCGGATAGTGAATTGGCAGAAAAAGCGCCATTTATTTGAATCACAAACAAAGCGTTTGGATTGTTTTGGCCATCTAGAATAAGATTTCCGTCTAAAACCGCTGTACTATTAATGAAATAAATTCCGGGAACAAATGTGTTGCCATTTCCTAAAAGTGCAGCTGGGAAAAAATTTGGAATTAGGCCGTTCAATTGGTTGTAAGCTATTAACAAATCAGCTGCTGCTAAACTGCTAGCGATATTGTTGTCTTGCATTACGCCATTTACATTTCCAAATCCAGTTGAAGTTGCACCAGAAGTATTTGTTCCGACATTTCCTGTTAGGTGCGTCATCAAACTATTGGTCACGTTGGAAGTTACCGCTCCATCAGTGGAAAAAATTACGAAATCTGCTGCTGTGCCCAAAACAGGAGCTTGCGCATTTGCCAACCATCCTGACAGCAATATTAAAAGACTCGTGAAATAAGAAAGTTTGTTTGTTTTCATGATATATATTTATCAATAACAGAAGCGTTATCACTTTGCAAAGGTGATTACGTTATACTAATTTAAAGTTACGCTATTGCAAATGAATGTATCGTGTTTCGCATGTTTGGATAAAGTGGGAATTTGGGAGTTGGGAGTTGGGAGATGGAAGATGGATGAAATTATATAAATCTAATCTCTAATTCTATAAGTTAGCATCCTTAAAGTTAAATTAATTTAGCCAAATAATTTATAATTATACTGTTATGAAAATCTTCCTTTTAATTTTATCGACAATTATTTTTGTGGTTTCAGGATATTTTTTACTTGCTGATTTTAATACTTCTAGTGATACTAATGCTACTATTTATTTATGTTTACTTATTGTACTAATGCTTGTTTGTATCGTAGGAATATTAATTAACTTACCCTCTTTTCCATTTAATAAAAAGAAAAATAGACCATTGTTTTACAATAGCTATTCAGACAAACGAATAAAAAATCAAACTTTTGATAAAAATTTTAAATTTTTGAAAAACATATAAAAAAAAACCGACCCTAATTGGAGTCGGCTTTACATGGTGCAGATTTACTTTTTTTAGTTCACTATAATATTGTAGATAAAACCACTTTGAAAATTTAAGTTTTTAGGCACTAATTGATTATCACCTTCGTATTCTGCATTAAATCTGAAAGTGCCAGATAAT
>CALPKO020000119.1 GCA_943324165.2 Bdellovibrio sp. ZAP7
AGCGATGCTTCAAAATTTGTGACAGGAATAGTCATCAATGTTGACGGTGGCTTTGGAGTGTCAAGTATTTAATATCAAAAAATAAATTATGGAACAAACATGGAGATGGTTCGGACCAAACGATCCAGTTAAATTATCAGATATTTTGCAAGCGGGAGCAACAGGAATTGTAACCGCACTTCATCACATTCCAAACGGTCAAGTTTGGGAAATCGATGAAATAATGAAACGAAAAAATACAATCGAATTCAAAGACGGAATAGCGTCAAACGGACCTTCTGGATTGATATGGTCGGTTGTAGAAAGTGTTCCAGTTCATGAAGATATAAAAAAACAAACTGGTGATTATTTACAATACATCGAAAATTATAAACAAAGTATTAAAAATTTAGCAGCTTGCGGAATTAATATCATTTGTTACAATTTCATGCCGGTTTTAGATTGGTCTAGAACAGATTTGTCTTATGAAATGCCAGACGGTTCAAAAGCGTTGCGATTTGACATGAATGAGTTTATCGCTTTTGATTTGTACATTCTTAACAGACCGAATGCCGCCACCGATTATTCTTCTGCACAAATAGCAAAAGCAAAATCATTGTTTGAAAACATGGATGACGAAGCCAAATCAAAACTTCAAAAAAATATTTTAGCTGGTTTACCAGGATCGGAAGAAACGTATTCTGTTGCTGATTTCCTTAAAGTGCTTGAAGGATACAACGGAATCGACAGAAAAAAATTAAAAGAAAATCTGTTCTTTTTTCAGCAGCAAATAATGCCGATTGCAGATAGCGCCAATGTTAAAATGGCAATTCATCCAGACGATCCACCTTATTCAATCCTCGGTTTACCAAGAGTTGTTAGCACAGAAGCAGATTTAGAAGAAATGCTGACTACCGTAAATTACAAAAGCAATGGTTTTACTATGTGTACTGGTTCTTATGGGGTTATTGCCGAAAATGATTTGCCGGGAATCGTAGACCGACATGGAGAAAAAATGTATTTCATTCATCTTAGAAGTACCAAGAGAAATGAAGAAGGAAGCTTTTTTGAAGCCAATCACCTTGAAGGCGACGTAGACATGTATGAGGTAATTAAATCAATTATAAAAACACAAAAAAAGACAAACTTAATAGTTCCAATGCGTCCCGACCACGGACATCAAATGCTTGACGATTTGAACAAAAAAACAAATCCTGGATACTCAGCAATTGGTCGTTTGCGAGGATTAGCAGAGTTGCGAGGATTAGAAATGGGAATTGAAAAAAGTTTATTTTAATACTTTATTATGTCAAAAAATACTTTTTTAACAGACGATTTTTTGCTTTATAACGAAACGGCGATAAAACTTTATAATCAATACGCAAAAAACCAGCCAATCATAGATTATCATTGTCATTTATCTCCAAAAGATATTGCAGCTGACCGACAATTTGAAAACCTAACTCAAATTTGGATTGAAGGTGATCATTACAAATGGCGCGCAATGAGAGCCAATGGCGTTGATGAAAAATACATAACTGGAAATGCAACTGATTTTGAAAAGTTTCAAAAATGGGCAGAAACGGTTCCGAAAACGCTTCGAAATCCTTTGTACCATTGGACGCATCTCGAGTTAAAAAATTATTTTGGCATAGAAAAACTATTAAATCCAGATACCGCAGAAGCAATCTATAATGAAGCTTCTGCTTTACTTCAAAAACCAGAATTTAGCGTAAAAAATTTATTGCGAAAAATGAATGTTCAAATGGTAGGAACAACAGACGATCCGACCGATGATTTGCAATACCATCAAGAAATTCAGAATCAGGCATTTGAAATCATGGTTCTTCCTTCATTTCGACCAGACAAAGCCGTTAACATTGAAAATAATTTGGTTTTCAATAATTGGATAAGCGATTTAGAAAACCTTGCTGGAACAAAAATTAAAAGTTACCAAGAACTATTAATCGCTTTAAAAGCAAGACATGACTATTTTCATCAACTTGGATGTAGAATTTCAGATCACGGATTGGATACTTTTTATGGAAAAGCATATTCGCAAACAGAAGTTAATGTTATTTTTGAAAAAGCGATTCAAAAAGTTGATTTAAACACCAACGAAGTTCAAAAATACAAATCAGCGATTTTGTTTGACTTGGCTGTAATGGATTTTGAAAAAGGCTGGACGCAACAATTTCACGTGGGTGCCATTCGAAATAACAATTCAAAAATGATGAAATCCATCGGTCCAGACACTGGATTTGATTCTATTGGCGACATGAACCATGCTGAATCTATGTCGAAATTTTTTGATAAATTAAACTACAACAATACATTAACAAAAACAATCGTTTATAACTTAAACCCAAAAGATAACGAAGTTTTTGCGGCAATGGCAGCTAATTTTAATGAAGCGCCAATCAAAGGAAAGGTTCAATATGGAGCGGCTTGGTGGTTTTTAGATCAAAAAGACGGCATCGAAAAACAATTGAACGTGCTATCCAACTTCGGCTTATTACCTAATTTTATTGGTATGCTGACTGACTCTAGAAGTTTCTTATCGTTTCCAAGACACGATTATTTCCGAAGAATACTGTGCAACATTATGGGAGAAGAAGTAGAAAAAAACCAACTTCCAAATGACCTACCGTTTATAGGAAACACAATTCTTGATATTTGTTATAAAAACTCACTTAATTTCTTCAATTTCCCAAGCTATGTCAATAAAATCTAAAAATTACCGTTGGACCATTTGTGGTTTATTGTTTTTTGCAACAGCCATAAACTACCTAGACAGACAAGTACTTTCTTTAACATGGAAAGATTTTATTGCGCCAGAATTTCATTGGACAAATAATGATTATGGCAATATAACCGCTTTGTTTTCCATTTTTTATGCAGTTTCGTTGCTTTTCGCAGGGCGATTAGTAGATATTTTAGACACAAAAAAAGGTTTTCTTTGGGCCATTGGAGTTTGGTCTGTAGGCGCGTGCTTGCATGCTTTTTGTGGAATAGCGACGTCTGGTATAATTACAGGACACTGGCTCGAAGGCTTTGAAAGTGCCAAAGAAATAATCAAAACATTAAATAATACCGGAATGGTAATTAACGTTAGTGTCTCCTTATTTATTTTTGCTCGTTTTGTTTTGGCAATCGGAGAGGCAGGAAATTTTCCAGCTGCGATTAAAGCTACAGCAGAGTATTTTCCAAAAAAAGACCGGGCGTTTTCTACCAGTATTTTCAATGCGGGTTCGACAGTAGGTGCTTTAGCAGCACCAATTTCTATTCCGTTTATTGCAAAAGCTTTTGGATGGGAAATGGCATTTATTATCATTGGAGCATTAGGTTTCATTTGGATGGGATTTTGGCACCTGATGTATGATAAACCAGAAAAACACCGTAAAGTAAGTTCGGAAGAATTACAATATATCCAACAAGATGAAATAGCAGAAGATAATACAGAAGATGCCGCAACTCATGATTCATCAAAAACATCATTATGGGATTATTTTAAATACAAGCAAACATGGGCTTTTGCTTTCGGTAAATTTATGACAGATGGCGTTTGGTGGTTTTTCTTATTTTGGACCCCAGCTTATTTAAGCTCTGTTTATGACATGGATTCAACAGAAGCTGCATTTCCTTTATTTGTATTGTATATGATAACACTCCTTTCCATTATTGGGGGGTGGTTGCCAACTTATTTTGTTGAAAAAAAGGGAATGCATCCTTACACAGGCAGAATGAGGGCCATGTTAATTTTTGCTTTTTTCCCTTTATTGGCATTGCTTGCTCAACCATTAGGTCATATCAGTTATTGGTTTCCAGTTTTAATTATTGGAATTGCAGGCGCAGCGCACCAAGCTTGGTCCGCTAATATTTTCACTACCGTTGGAGACATGTTTCCTAAAAAAGCAATCGCTACTGTTGTTGGAATAGGAGGCTTAGCCGGCGGAATTGGTTCTACAATTATAAACAAAGGCTCGGGATTATTGTTTGACTATGCCCATAAATCTTGGACCACAGTTGACGGACAACCATTTTTAGAAAAATTTCCACAATTTCAAACCTTGCCTATTCCTGAAAATTTCTTTAAAGATTTAAAACAAACGGGAGCTGTAATTTCAGATGGTATAGACCAAGGCTATATGATTGTTTTTTCTATCTGTGCATTTTGTTATTTAATCGGATGGTGCGTAATGAAATTATTAGTTCCAAAGTACGTTCCAATTAAAAAATTATAAAACTGGCATAAACTGAATTTATAACAAAGAAACAAGAAGAAATAAAAATAACTTTTCTAAAAAAAGTGATGAATTTACCTCAATCACTTTGTTTAAAATCCTTAAAATAGCTTCTAACTACCCCAAAAAAGTTAGGTGCTATTTTGGGTTTTTTTTTGACAAGAACCGAACGGTCTTATACATGCACACAAAATGCTATCCATTTTTAATAAGAATCATGCTATTGCTACAAAACACAACCGTAGTTCTGTAAAAGACAACTGTAGCTTTGTAAAAGACAACTCTAGCTCTGCAAAAGACAACTGTAACTCTGTAAAAGCTAAGTGTAGCTATCTAAAAGCTAACTGTAGCTCTGTAAAAGACAACTGTAGCTCTGTAAAGACAACTTTATTTCTAAAAAATACAAATTATATTCCACTAAAGTCAAATATACTTTTTAAATTTGTCGTTTAATTAAAATTATAGTACTATGAAAAAAAGTGATCACAACATCAATACTGGTGAAATAATTGAAAACCTGACCTACAAATTAAAAATGTCTAATGTAAATATAGAGCGCGCGATTGGTAGATCAGGCAGCGCTATGAATAGATTCATTAGAAAACCTAGCATCCAAACATCTATACTAATCGATATGTGCTATGCGATGAAATACAATATTTTTCAAGAAATTGCTAACGCGCTACCCTCAGATTTTGCAAAAACAGACAATAACGCAGCGGCAAAACTGGCTGAAAAACAAGATTATGAAAACCGCATCGGCCATCTTGAAGAAGAAAACAAAATCTTAAAAGCCCAACTTGAAATCGTAATGAAGCTAAAGGGCTAGTTTTGATAATTTGCTATAAAAACTACCGGTTAAAAAAGAAGTGAACAATCGAAAGGTAAATGGACAATTTGGGGAATATTTCATTACATTTGGAAAACCACAACAAGATTAAGTTTGTTTAACTTGTTTACCCAAAACGGAGTGGATGAAGATGATTTTATAAATCTCTATATTAGACCACTTTGAAAAACACCCAAATAATGACCAACGAACAAACAGCGATTAAAGCAACCTATTTCAGTATTATCGGGAATACACTTTTAGCAATCATCAAAGGTGTTGCTGGTTTTTTTGGGAATTCTTATGCTTTGATTGCAGATGCCATTGAATCAACTGCAGATATTTTTTCCTCTTTTCTGGTTTTGTTTGGGATAAAATATGCCAGCAGACCCGCAGACGATAATCATCCTTATGGTCACGGAAGGGCAGAACCTTTGGTTACTTTTCTTGTGGTGGGTTTTTTAATAACATCTGCTACGATTATTGCTTATGAAAGTATTCAAAATATCGGAACTCCTCACGAACTGCCAAAAGCATGGACATTAATTGTTTTGGGAATAA
>CALPKO020000120.1 GCA_943324165.2 Bdellovibrio sp. ZAP7
ACTAAAACAGTACGTTTGGTTAAAAACTAGTATCTCCCTAAACCCCGAGAGGGGAAGTGTTGGTTATTCGTTGTTGGTTATTCGTAATTCACAACTAACAATTCACAATTCAAGAAAACCCCTTCAATTCCTTTCGGAGTTGGAGGGATTTTTAATTTTAATATTTTTAGATTTAATATAACACTACCCTATAAAAAACATTCAATTTGTCTAAGTCTAAAATTGTTTTGCTGTTGTCTTGATTTTCGGCATACATCATCTGAAATTTTGCACAATACACTACTTCTTCGAAAATATAGGAAGTTTTAGCGGCAACAATAGTGCTAAGCAGCTCGTCGAAAGTTTTTATAAAAACCAAAGCACCATCTATTGATGCAAAATCTTCTTTCGAAAATCCACATAACAGAATGTCTTCTATCATGAAAATACTTGTTTTTACTTATTGCTTCAAGCGTATGACCGATTTCACATATAGGGTTTAAAGGAAAATAAATTACTAAAGCAATCGCTCCATTACAAAATCTTCCATCAAGTAGTTGTTTCCAATGGCAATATCAATTTGCTGAACAATTTTAAAATCCATCTTTTGATAAAATGAGACGGCTTGGTTAAAACGATTTACATTTAAAATTACTTTATTACTATGGTTTTCTAAAGCAGATTTTACTACAAAATCAATGGCTGATTTACCAATTCCTTTGCGTTGTCTATCCGGTAAAACGTAAATTTTATGAATTTTTGTTATTGACTTTTTATCAAAATGATGCTCAATTCCTAAAAATCCCAACGGAATTTCATTTTCTGAAATAATAAAGAACAATTGATTTTGTTGAGCATTTAAATTTAAATATTCTAACGAATAAAATTTGTTGAGCATAAAACACAATTGTTCTTTACTTAAAATTGCACCGTAAGTTATCGGCCAAGTCTGAAAAGCAATTTCACGAATAATATCAAAATCGGTTGCTATGGCTTGTCGGATGGTAATCATTTTTTTAAAATTATATTAAAGTCTTCCTTTTAAGGCACTAAAAACCCAAGCATTTGCAAGAAAACCTACACCAACCGCCACAAAACCCCAGCCTGCTATATCTTCATATCTAAAAGCACCCAATGCAATCAAAAGCAAACCCATAATGATCATTATTAAAGTTGCCCAACCAAGAATAGTGTTTTTGTTTGTTGCCATTTTTGTTTGTTTTTTAAATTACAAATATCGCTAAATAATAGCTTTTTTCAATTAAAAACCTTGACTAGCATTTCTTTCAGCAAATCGCCAACTGGCAAAGCATTTGCTCCAACTCCTTTACTTCTAACATCCATTTCGCGAATTGCAGCAATAATTTGGCTGACTTTCTTCATCGGATAATTCTTCATAGCCACATCATAGTCAGCAAGAAAAAAAGGGCTAACACCTAACACAGCAGCTACATTTTTTGGATTTTTGTCTTTGATTCCATGGTATTTTAGCAATTTTACATAAAACCCAAAAACAGTTGAGGTCGTTACTACAATTGGATTTGCTTTTTGATTTTCTGCAAAATATTGCACAATTTGAAAAGCTTTTAATTGATTGCGTGCACCCAAAGCTTTGAGTAATTCGAAATTATTGAAGTCTTTGCTAAATCCAATATTTTCTTCGATGTCTTTGGGAGAAATTGTACTGCCTTTTGGTAAAATAATTTGTAGTTTTTCGAGTTCATTATTGATTTTGCTCAAATCGTTTCCTAAAAATTCGACCAACATGGCGTTGGCTTTAGGTTCTATCGAGTAACCCTTCCCATGCAAAACCCTATTTATCCACTGCCCTACTTGGTTATCGTAGAGTTTTTTGCTTTCAAACACCAATCCATGTTTTGCTAAACTTTTGATCAAAGATTTACGCTTGTCTAAGACTTTGTATTTATAACAAAAAACCAAAACCGTTGATGGCATGGGATTATCAGCATAACTTTTTAAATTATCAATGGTTTTGATTAAATCTTGGGCTTCTTTAACGATTACAACTTGGCGTTCTGCCATCATTGGAAAACGCTTTGCTGTGCCAACTACATCATCAATCGTAACATCTCGGCCATATAAAACCGTTTGATTAAAAGATTTTTCGTCATCTGTTAATACATTTTTTTCAATATAATCAGACAATTTGTCGATATAATAGGGCTCTTCACCCATCAAAAAATAGATTGGTTTAAGGTTTCCCGCTTTTATATCATTTACAATTTTTAGAACTTCATCCATTTATTTTGTTTCAAGTTTCAGTTCCGATAACTACCGGGCTGGGTTTGAAATTTTTCAGTTGATACTAAAAACAATTTAACTATTTTTGTAATATGCAACAACTCAATTTTCCGATTTATAATTTTCGTTTCAAAAATAGCGAAAATAAAGTAGCAATTTTTGATCAAATCAGGAAAAAATTTATAATTCTCACTCCCGAGGAATGGGTGCGACAACATGTAGTCCAATTTTTAATTGTTGAAAAAAAATATCCAAAATCTTTAATTAACGTTGAAAAAAATCTGAAAATAAACGGTTTAATAAAAAGATATGATGTTGTAGTGTACAAAAACGATGGTTCAATTTTGATTTTGGTAGAATGCAAATCAACTTCAATTAAAATTTCGCAAACTGTTTTTGACCAAATTGCCCGTTATAATTTGACGTTGAATGCCGAATACTTAATGGTTTCAAATGGATTAAACCACTATTACAGCAAAATGGATTTTGAAAATGAAAGGTATGATTTCTTGAAAGAACTGCCTGATTACATATAATTTACTTTCTTTTCAAAATTTTATATTCTTCGTAACAACCTGAAATTGCATCAAGAATTTGAAGGTCGTTTGCAGTTTTAACAAAAGCTTCCGAGTAATTACATCTTTGCAAAATTTCAGCAATTTCCTTTTTATCTACACCCAAAAGCACACAAATAGTTTCTCTATCAAATTTTGTTTCTAGAAGATTACGAACAGTATCATCTTTTTTCATTTCCTTTAATCGCTTTAATTCTCTGGGTTTTTTACCAAAAAAATTATAAAGCATGTCCGCCGGATTGAAGATTGAACCCAATACCCTACCAAATGCGTTAGGCGAAAACTCTCCCGCTTCGTAACCTTCAGAAAGTCCTGAAATGCTGTATCGATAATTTTCTCGACTAGGAATAAGTTTGGCATCAATCTCTAAATAACCAGTCAAATTGTATGGGCGAATGATTACTTCCTCTAAGGCATAGGCTTTCTCAGTTAATTTGATCTCAGAAGTTTTGTTTTTTATCCAATCATTTGTCACTTTTAAGCGAAGTGATTTGTAACCTAAAATTGTGTTGTGCAAAGTGTCATTTAGTCGCGCTGAAATTTCAAAATAACCCTTGTCATTTGAGGTCGTTCCTTTTACCATATTAACATTAATAATATTGACATTGCTGAGCGGCTTTAAATTATTGTCATTCAAAATAATACCTGAAACAGTTTGGGTTATTTCTTTTGTTTGAGCAAATACAAAAGTAGAAGAAAGTAGAAAGAGGAAAACTACAAAATGTTTCATGTTTGGATTTAAAAGTTTAAAAGTAGTGAAACGAATGAAAATATTTTGTTGTTTATTTATAATTATAAGAAAATTAACAAAAAAGTAAATTTGAAAATGAGATAATGCTTCTAAAATTGCATTTTTTGAATTTAAAACTAAACAGTCATTTCGGGAGTCCAAAAGTGTTTTTCAAAATCTTGTATTTGATTGTCAATTACTTCAATTCCTTCACTTTCTAGCAATTGTTGCATCAAATTTGTTCCGTCGAAATGCATTTTCCCAGTCAATAAACCTTTTCTATTGACAACACGATGCGCTGGAACATCTTCAATACTGTGAGAAGCATTCATAGCCCATCCTACCATTCTTGCAGACTTGGCGGTGCCTAAAACTTTTGCTATTGCTCCATAAGAAGTAACTTTTCCGTAAGGAATCTGTCGTACAACAGCGTAAACTCTTTCAAAAAAGTTTTCCTCCATTGCTAATCAAAATAATATTTAATGACATTAACAATTGTAACAATCGAAACTAGTCCTGTAATTGAACCTATAATATAGTTCATATTGTTTAGTATAAAAGCGGTTCTTGTTTCTAATTTTTTAAAAAATGTGATATAACAATAAAACGCAAAAAAAGAACCAATTCCGGAACCAAAAACGAAAAGACAAATCAATTGATTTTCAAATTGAAAATAATTAAACGATGCCAAAGTCACACTCACAAAAACATAAAAGGGAATGGGAAAAAAGTTCAAAGTAGACAATAACATGCCATAAAAAAACCGATTTTTTTTACTGTGTAATTTTACAATTTGATCGCTTGGCATTATTCTTTTAGGCGTCCAAAAAAAATAAATGGTTAAAACCACAAAAACAATCAAACCAATTTCACGCAAGAGCAATACAATTTCTGGATTTTCATCAATAAAACGTGCAAAAAGCAAAGCGATAAAAGTTTGAACCAATATGATTGAAACAGCACCAAATGCAAAAACAAATGCCCTTGCTTTTCCTTCTTTCAAACCTACTTTCGCCGCTGTCATATTGATCAAGCCTGGAGGCAGAATACCAACAATAGCAGTAATAATTCCTAAAAAAAGGGGTTGAATCAAATACATCAATGCAATTTAACTATTTAATTTTAAAGCGAATATAAGTAATTGCTTTGTCAATTTCCAAATATTTTTTTTCATAAAATGTTTGGATTGAAGTTACTTCTGAGGGACTTCCTTCATTTACGTATACATTGTGATTGGCATATAAAACCTCATGACCTTCGCCATGCAAAAGTCCTAAAGTGTAACCGTGCATAAATTCTGAATCGGTTTTCAGGTTCATAATTCCGTCTTGTTTGAGGATTTTTTTATACAATTGCAAAAACCCAGTATTGGTCATTCTGTGTTTAGTCCGTTTATATTTTATTTGGGGATCTGGAAAAGTTATCCAAATTTCATCAACTTCGTTTTCAGCAAAAACAAAATCCAAAAGTTCTATTTGTGTTCTAATAAAGGCAACATTTTTTAAACCACTTTCGACTGCTGTTTTTGCTCCACGCCAAAACCTCGCTCCTTTTACATCAATTCCAATAAAGTTTTTGTTGGGATATTTTTCTGCCAAGCCGACAGAATATTCACCTTTTCCACAACCCAATTCTAAAACAATGGGGTTTTGATTTTTAAAAAATTCAGCATTCCATTTTCCCTTTAAAACAAAATTTTCTGAAACTACTTCTTCTCGAGTTGGTTGAAAAACGTTTTCGAATGTTTCGTTTTCGCCAAATCTTTTTAACTTATTTTTACTTCCCACGCTTAAATATAATATTTTGGTAAAATTACGGAAATATATAAGACCATAAATAGTTTTATTTTTACAAATTGAAATTACAGCTCTTTTTAATTCAAAAAAAAAACAAATTGAAAAATTCTACTAAAAACATTCTAGTTGCGCCTTTAAATTGGGGATTAGGACATTCGACTCGTTGTATTCCGATAATAAATGCTTTAATTGAAGAAGGTTTTAATCCAATATTAGCATCCGATGGAATGGCATTGCAAATGTTGAGCAAAGAATTTCCAAATCTAAAA
>CALPKO020000121.1 GCA_943324165.2 Bdellovibrio sp. ZAP7
GGTCAAAAGTCGGATCGCTATCTGTTCAAATACAAGCCATTGAAAACGAAAAAGTACTTAAAATACAACAAGCTCAAAATAAAATTAAGCAAGGAATATTGAAAATAAAAAGCGACAGCATCGATTTAGAAGCGGTAAAAACGCAACTGAAAATTGCAAAAACCCAATTTAATCGTTCGGTTCAATTGAATAAAGAAGGGCTGAAACCGCTGACCGATGTAGAAGAAAAGAGGTTGAAATTGCAGGAAGGTGAAGCAAAAATCATTACGCAAGAAAATAAATATTTGACTTCAAAAAACGAGTACATCAACGCAAAAGTGGAGATAAATCGTATTAATGCAGAATATTCTGAAAAATCCTCGAAAGCACAAAGCGACCAATTTACCGCAATGAGCAATCAGTTTGACACCGATGCACAAGTAAACAAATTGAAAAATCAATATGCTAATTATAGCATTCGCAATGGTTTGTATTACATAAAAGCGCCTCAAAGTGGTTATGTAAACCGTGCTTTGCAATCGGGTTTGGGCGAAAACATCAAAGAAGGAACTTCAATCGTGAGCATTATGCCTGCAAAATATGATATTGCTGTTGAAACATATGTGGACCCGATAGACTTACCGTTGATTAACAAAGGAGAAAGAATTCGGGTTTGGTTTGATGGTTGGCCAACGATTGTTTTTTCTGGTTGGCCTGATATGTCTTATGGAACGTTCGGAGGCAAAATTGTGGCGATCGAGAATTTTATTTCCGAAAATGGAAAATACCGAGTGTTGATTGCACCAGATAAAAGCGCAGAAAAATGGCCAAGACAATTAAGTATTGGCTCTGGAGCGCAAACACTTGCCCTTTTGAACAACGTTCCTGTTTGGTTCGAAATTTGGCGAACTTTGAATGGTTTTCCTCCGAATTATTATAAAAAGACAAAAAAAGCAGAGAACGAGAAAAAAGGTTAAGGAGATGAAAGTTGGGAGTTGGAAGATGAAAGATGCAAGATAGAACGTTAAAAAAATAAATTAAGTTGAAAATGGTGATCAATAGTTTGAAATTGTTTTTTATTCTTTTTTCGGTGAGTGTTTTTTCTCAAGCGACATCAAAGGAACTGTCTTTTGAAGAATATTTGGGTTTTGTAAAAAAATTTCATCCACTAGTAAAAACTGCCAATTTAGAAATCAACAAGGCGCAAGCCAATTTGATGATGAGCCGTGGTGCGTTTGATCCAAAAATTGAAGTCGATTTTTCTAAAAAACAATTCAAAGACAAAGACTATTATTCGATTTTGAACAGTAGTTTTAAAATTCCAACTTGGTATGGAATTGAACTAAAAGCAGGTTTTGACAACAACGAAGGGGTTTTTCTTAATCCAGAAAATACGGTTCCAAATCAAGGATTAACCTCTCTTGGCATCAACATTCCGCTTGGTCAAGGATTATTGATTAACCAAAGAATGGCAGATTTGCGCAAAGCAAAAATTCAATTGCAATTAAGTCAAGCAGAACGAAAACTAAATGCAATCGAGGTTTTGCATGAAGCATCAATTGCCTATTTCAATTGGAAAAAAACCTTCGACGAAACGCAGCTGTATCAAAATTATTTAAACAACGCCCAAATTCGTTTTAAGGGAATAAAATCGTTGATTGAACAAGGCGATAAACCAGCAATTGATAGTGTTGAGGCCAAAATAATTTTAAAAAATAGATTGCTAAGTTTGGAAGATGCGAATCTAAAACTCACAAAATCCAAACTAGAATTGTCTAATTTTTTATGGTTGGAAAACAACATTCCGCTTGAACTTGCTTCTGCTATTATTCCGGAAGAAAATCTCATTTCATCAGTTCAAAACACACTAAAAACTAGCGACTTAACTACGGATTTTTTAATAAATAGTCACCCGAAAATTAGTGCCTTAGAAAATAAAATTGCGATTTTAGATGTTGAACGCAAGCTGAAAGCCAATTTGCTTTTGCCGAAAATTGATATTGGCTATTCTTATTTGTCAGAGCCGAGCTACATCGATAATTATAAAGTAGAAAATTACAAAATCGGGTTGAACTTTACTTACCCTTTGTTTTTGCGAAAAGAACGTGGCAATTTAAAAATTACGAAATTTAAATTACAAGAAACAAAATTTGCTTTAGATATAGAAAAAGTACAATTAACCAATAAAATAGCAAGTCAAAAGGCCGAAATAACTTCACTTTTGAAACAAAAAAGTTATGTTTTAGATTTGGTAATCGACAACAATGTGATGCTTAAATCGGAAGAAAGATTGTTTTCGTTTGGAGAAAGTTCGTTGTTTTTGATCAACGCTCGAGAAAATAATTTGGTCACTGCCCAATTGAGTAAAATTGCAATTGAAAATCGATTTTATATTTCAAATGCAGATTTATACAAGACTTTGGTAAATATTGAATGAATTTAAAAAGAAGAAAACCTGTTGCGAAACCAAACTTTTTGCCATTCTCTTTTCAGAATTAAAAAAGAGACTTGTTCGGATAAAATAATTAAATCTGAGCCATCTAATTTTTTAACTTCAATTTCAGAAACATCAATGATGTAAAGCAAATTCAAATATTCAGTAAATTTATATTGAATCAAACGATAGATTTTTTCGTGCAATTGAATTTTCAAATCGTTCGGTTGTATGCTCATCGGAAAATCAATTCCTTCATTTGCTAAATTGAAATCTTTGTTGATTTGCTCAACTAATTTCAAATATAAATCGTCGCTTTCTGCTTCAGAAAACAAATGATCAGTTGATATTGGAGCGATGAAATTCATTGCCATTTAAGATTGTTGATTAACGATTTTAGATTGCTGATTTAAAAAAAGTGAATTAAGATTGAAGAGTAAAGAGGTAAGATAAAAGATTTTCAAAAATCGTTTTGCAATCAAAAATCGTTAATCTAATTTCGAAAATCATCAATCTAAACCTTTCGTCCCATTAAATTTTCTCCAAAAGATTTTAATTTTTCTTTCTTTTCGTTATCGATTCCTACTTTTTGTAATGTGTCAAAAGCCTTTAGGGTATAACCTTGAATCGCTTGTTGAGTTGCTTTTGAAGCACCAGTTTTGTTAAAAATTGCCTTTACTAATTCGATTTTTTCGGTGTTATCTTCCGGATGAATAGAGAACAAATGTAACAATTGATCTTTTTCTTGATTGGAAGAAAATTCCATGGCTTTTAAGTACAAATAGGTTTTTTTATTCTCTATAATATCGCCACCCACTTGTTTTCCAAAAGTTGCTGGATTTCCAAAACAATCTAAAAAATCGTCTTGTAATTGAAAAGCCAATCCTAAATTAAGACCGAAGTCATAGATCAAATCAGCATTTTCTGTGGTGGTTTCTGCTACCAAAGCACCCATTTTCATCGAAGCAGCAACTAAAACAGCGGTTTTATACTCAATCATTTTTAGGTATTCTGGAATAGTAACATCGTTTCTAGTTTCAAAATCAACGTCCCATTGTTGTCCTTCGCAAACTTCTAAAGCAGTTTTGCTAAACAATTTTGCCAAATCTCTAAAAACTTCGGTATTGTATTTTTCAAAATATTGATAAGCTAAAATCAACATGGCATCGCCAGATAAAATTGCGGTATTTGTGTCCCATTTTTCATGAACAGTTTCATTCCCTCTTCGCAACGGCGCTTCATCCATAATATCATCATGCACCAAAGAAAAATTGTGAAAAACTTCGACAGCCAAAGCAGCAGGAAGCGCAAGTTTATAATCCGCATCAAAAACTTCTGCACTCATTAAAGTCAATACCGGACGCATTCTTTTGCCACCTAGTTTCAAAATATAATGAATTGGCTCGTATAAATTACGTGGCTCTTTTGTTTCATATTGAGATTGAAGGTAGTCTGAAATAAATTCTTGGTATTGGTATATAGAATGCATTTAAAAGAGTTTATGGTTTATTAGGTGATAAGTTTAGCGCTAATCAACACACTACAAAAGTAATTTTTTTTAGTATTCTAACCTAAACATATAACCATAACTAAACTTATATCCATTTTTAAAATGTTAAGAAAATGCAAATACTTTGGAAACTATTTTGGTATTAAAAGTTTCCGTTTTATCTTTGCTGACGAAAATTAAAGACTCCTATAAGGTATTCAGTCGATTATGAAAGAAAAAATCATCAATAAAGCCAAAGACATGTTTTTGAAATTAGGTTTCAAAAGCATCACTATGGACGACATTGCTGGTGAATTGTGCATTTCAAAAAAAACAATTTATAAGTATTTTGCCAACAAGGAGTTGTTAATTGAAGAAAGTACACTTGCTGTTCATAATGAGATTCATGAGACAATTTATTTAATTACCAGCAAAAATTATAATGCCATTGAAGAAAATTTTGTGATTAGAAAAATGTTCAAAGAAATGTTTAAATCATCCGAAACTTCGCCAGTTTATCAATTGAAAAAACATTATCCGGAAATTTATGAAAAGGTGATGCTGCGAGAAATTAATGAATGTAAAACAACATTCCAGCAAAATATCGAAAAGGGAATTGTAACTGGACTCTATCGCAAAGAATTGAAAATCGAAAATTATGTCCGGTTTTATTATACTTTGATTTTTAATATCAACGAAACCACAATTTCTGAAAAAGAAGCTTTTGATTTAGAACAAGATGCCTTAGAATACCACACGCGCGCAATGGCAACTGAAAAAGGAATTCTAGAATTAGAAAAACAATTAAAAAATCCATTTATATAATCTTCAATCAATGAAAAACAAAATAATAATAACATTACTGCTGTTTGTGAGTTATTTACAAGCACAAGAAAAGAAAGCAAGCTATTCATTTAGCCTAAAACAAGCCATTGACCATGCTGTTCAAAATAATTATCAAGCTATCAATGCGGGCCGTGATATCGAAATTGCAAAACAAAAAAAATGGGAAACAACCGCCATGGGTTTGCCGCAAATTAATGGAAACATTGGCTATCAAAACAATTTTAAATTAGCCACAAACATAATCGATTTTGGCGGTGTGCCAACTGCGCTTACTTTTGGAACAAAACATAACGCGAATTCAAGTTTAACATTATCGCAATTGCTTTTTGACGGGTCTTATATTGTTGCGCTTCAAGCTTCTAAAACGTACTTGGCGTTCTATCAAAATTATAAAAAGAAGACGGATACTGATATAAAAGAAATGATTATTAATGCCTATGGAAGTGTACTTTTGGCGAGTGAAAGCGCGTTAATTCTTCAAAAAAATAAGACAATTTTAGAAAAAACTATCTTCGAAACGAACGAAACTTTTAAAAATGGATTAATTGAAGAAGAAAATGTAGAACAACTTAAAATTACACTTTCTAGTGTGAAGAGCAATTTGAATTATGTGAGCCGCTTGAAAGAAATTAGCATAAAAATGCTCAAAATTAATTTAGGAATTAACATAGATGATGAACTTGTAGTGACAGACAAATTGGATGATTTGGCAAAAAGTAGTATGGATTTTGCACTTGCAACGCCAGATTTTGATGCAAAAAACAATATCAATTACATTATAGCCAACAACTTTGTTGACCAACGAAATTTAGAATTAAAACTACAAAGAAGCA
>CALPKO020000122.1 GCA_943324165.2 Bdellovibrio sp. ZAP7
AATTCCGGCTGCTGCACCAGTTGGATGATCACCACCAGGAAGAAAACTTTGACTATTTACGCTTGCTGGATTATTGAAAATTGCAAAATTTCCACTTGAAGTTGAAGGCGCAAATGGAGGGAAAATTTGGTTATAGCCATTGCCATTAACATTGTATCCTACGTTATTACCTCCTTCAAAATCACCATTGATAAGCAGATTTTGAGCTTTTGCTGTATTAAAAGCAAGTAATAAAAGTAAAAAGGGTAGTAGATTTTTATTCATTTTTAAGGCATTTTAAAGTGCGAAAATTACAAATTTTTAACTAATTGGTATCTTAAATTTAATATTATTTGGAAATTTTAACCTTCTTTGGTTTTATAATTTGTATCTATCGATTAGTTATACTTTTATTTTTTATCTTTGCACCATTATAAAAATGCCTTTTGATTCCTTACATTTATGAGTAATAACGAAGATTTTCAAGACGAAATTGGAGACAATCATATCGCGACAAATGCGCAAAATCCTATAAAAAAGGACGCTTTTGTACTTTCTGATGAACAAAAAATAGCATCAATAAAGCACGATGTTCAAAATATTTTGAATACGCTCGGAATGGATTTGAACGATGATAGCCTCCAAGGAACGCCAAATAGAGTAGCCAAAATGTTCGTGAAAGAACTGTTTAGTGGTTTGAATCCAAATAAAAAACCAAGTGCTTCAACTTTTGAAAACAACTACAAGTATGGAGAAATGTTGGTTGAAAAAAACATTATCCTCTACTCTACTTGCGAGCACCATTTGTTGCCAATAATTGGTCGTGCGCACGTAGCTTATATTTCAAGTGGGCGTGTAATCGGACTTTCTAAAATGAACAGAATTGTCGATTATTATGCCAAGAGACCTCAAGTGCAAGAACGTCTTACAATGCAAATCGTGCAAGAATTGCAAATCGCACTTGGAACCCAAGATGTGGCTTGTGTAATTGACGCAAAGCATTTGTGTGTAAATTCCAGAGGTATAAAAGACGTTGAAAGCAGCACAGTAACATCAGAATTTGGAGGAAAATTTAAAGACGAAAAAACCAAAAGAGAGTTTTTAGACTACATAAAGTTAGAAACGAAGTTTTAAAATATTTTTGATTAAAAATCGACGATTTTTAATTTTTGATTTAAAAAACGAACTTAGAAATCCTGCTTCTCGGTAAGAATTAGCATCAAAAAAAATAAAAAAATGCTTTACAAAACAAACACACTCAAAATATACAATTCTCTTTCTGGCGAAAAAGAAATTTTCACACCAATTCACAGCGGAAATGTTGGTATGTATGTTTGTGGACCAACAGTTTACAGCAATGTGCATTTGGGAAATGTAAGAACTTTTATGTCTTTTGATATTATTTATCGCTATTTTTTGCATTTGGGATACAAAGTGCGTTACGTTAGAAATATTACCGATGTCGGACATATTGTAGATGATGAAGATGACGGAGAAGACAAAATTGCAAAAAAAGCAAAATTGGAACAACTCGAACCAATGGAAGTTGTGCAAAAATATACTGTTGATTTTCATGAAATTTTAAAACTTTTTAACCTGTTGTCGCCAAGTATTGAACCAACTGCAACCGGACACATTATCGAGCAAATTGAAATTGTAAAAAAAATTATCGAAAAAGGTTTTGCTTACGAAGTAAATGGTTCCGTATATTTTGATGTAGTAAAATTCAACGAAACTCATAACTACGGAGTTTTGAGTGGTCGAAATATCGATGACATGCTCGCCAATACTAGAGATTTAGACGGTCAATCTGATAAAAAGAATTTTCAAGATTTTGCCCTTTGGAAAAAAGCCGAGTCGCAACATATCATGCGTTGGCCTTCGCCTTGGAGTGATGGCTTTCCGGGTTGGCACTTGGAATGTACCGCTATGAGTACAAAATATTTAGGAAATCATTTTGACGTTCACGGTGGTGGAATGGATTTGAAATTCCCGCACCACGAATGTGAAATTGCTCAAAACGAAGCTTGCACCGGTCAAACGCCAGTAAATTATTGGATGCATGCCAATATGTTGACTTTGAATGGCAAAAAAATGGCGAAATCTACCGGCAACAACATTTTACCACGCGAACTAATTACAGGTGAAAACAATATTTTAAGCAAATCGTTTTCAGCTTCTGTAGCTAGATTTTTTATGTTGCAAGCGCATTACCGTAGCATTTTAGATTTTTCTGACGATGCCATTGTTGCTGCCGAGAAAGGTTATAATCGCTTATTGGAGTCTTTAAAAACACTGAAAGAAATAAATACTTCCGCAATCTCAACGTTGGACATTCCGAAATGGAAAAACGATTGTTATGATGCTATGAACGACGATTTTAACACACCCATTTTAATCGCTCAATTATTTGAAGGAGTTCGTTTTATCAATTTATTAAAAGAAGAATCAGCAACGTTAAACAAAGAAGATTTAGCGGTTTTTTCTAAATTGATCAATAGTTTTGTTTTTGACGTTTTAGGTTTGGAAGATGAAAAAAAATCAGAAAGTAGCAACCTTAAAGTAGAAGGATTAGTCAATATGTTGATAAAGATGCGCAACGAAGCACGCGCCAACAAAAACTTCGCCATGTCTGACGATATCCGCGACCAACTTTTGGCATTAGGCATTCAGTTGAAAGACGGAAAAGAAGGAACGAGTTTTTGATTAAAAGCAGGAAGTGTTCCGTTTTCAGTAATAGTGTTCAGTCTCAGTTTTCAGTTCAAAATTTCAAGTTTCAGGTTCGAAGTTGGAATCTTAAAATCTCAACTTAATTACCTGAAAATTCGCTTAAATAACCTGAAATTTCAAAACTTAAATCTAAAAACTGAACACTGCTAGCGCGACTGAAAACTGAAAACTAAAAACTAAAAACTGAACACTGCGACCACGACTGAAAACTAAAAAAAACTTGAAACCCACCACTCCACTTATTTATTTAGTAAAATTTTACCAAGTGGTAATTTCGCCTTTAACGCCTTCCGCGTGCCGGTTTGAGCCTACATGTTCTACTTATATGATTCAATCTTTACAAATTCATGGTTTGTTTCGTGGAAGTTATTTAGGAATAAAACGCATTTTGAGCTGCCACCCTTGGGGAAAAACTGGTTATGACCCTGTTCCTCCAAAAAAATTGAAATAAAAGATTAACTTCAATTTTGAATTATCTTAACTTCAAATTTCTATTTTTACAAAAAAAATCAACACAATGACACAGTCGCTCAATATGGTTTGGAATCCAACAGAAGGAATTGATTTAGGTTTTTTTATGATTCGGTTCTACAGCCTTATGTTTGTAATCGCTTTTGGATTAGGATGGTACATTACCAAAAAAATATTTGACCGCGAAGGTGAACCAGTCGAAAAATTAGACAGTTTATTTATTTATACCATTTTCGCCACACTTTTAGGAGCAAGATTGGGTCATGTTTTCTTCTACGATTGGAATTATTATAAAGACAATTTAGCCGAAATTTTACTACCTTTTCGATTTGATCCGTTTGAATTTACGGGTTTTAGTGGTTTGGCAAGTCATGGTGCCGCTATTGCAATTATTATTACAATGTATTTTTTTAGTAAAAAAATCATGCAACGTCCAATACTTTGGGTTTTAGATCGCATAGTAATTCCGGTGGCGAGTGGTGCAATTTTTGTAAGACTAGGTAATTTTTTCAACTCAGAAATTATTGGTCATGAAACCACTTCCCCTTTTGGAATTCGATTTTTGCACGACAAATTCAGCAAATCAGAAATTACAACAATGACTGGAATTCCCAATCCAAAAGAAGCTTATAGTGCCGTTGTGCATGATCCGAAATTTGCTTCCATTTTAGAAATGGTTCCTGCAAAACATCCCACACAATTGTACGAGGCCTTTTGTTATATTTTTGTTTTTGCCATTCTTTTTTATGCTTATTGGAAAACCGATGCCCGACTTAAACAAGGATTTTTACTTGGATTGTTTTTAATTTTGCTATGGACCGTAAGGTTTTTTGTAGAATTTATAAAAGAGAGTCAAGGCGGTTTTGAAGGTGAAAATCCAATTTTATCTACAGGGCAATGGTTGAGTATTCCTTTCATTATTGCTGGAATTGTGCTTGTGATTAGAGCAAAAAAAGTGCCAATCAATTAAAAGTTTTCAATATGAAAAATACAATTTTACACAAAGCCAATTCCAGAGGACATGCTGACCATGGTTGGCTGAATGCTTATCATAGTTTTAGTTTCGCAAGTTGGTACAATCCAGAACGTGTGCAATTCGGCGTTTTAAGGGTTTTGAACGACGACACTGTTGCAGCGGGAATGGGTTTTGGAACTCATCCTCACGACAATATGGAAATCATTACTATTCCATTAGAAGGTGATTTGGCGCACAAAGACAGCATGGGAAACGAAGCTACAATCAAAACTGGCGATGTGCAAGTAATGAGCGCGGGAACCGGCATTCAACACAGTGAGTTTAATCCAAACAAAGAGCAGCAAACAAAATTATTTCAGATTTGGTTGTTTCCGAAATTAAGAAATGTAACACCTCGTTACCAACAGATTACTTTAGATGCGGCTTTACAGAAAAATGATTTCTCTCAAATTCTCTCTCCGAATGAAGAAGATGAAGGCGTTTGGATCCATCAAGATGCTTGGTTTTATTTAAGTGATTTTGATAAAGATTTTACAAAAATGTTATCCTTAAAAAAAGAAGGAAACGGTTTTTATATCATGAACATTGAAGGAGAAATTGAAGTAAACGGAGAACAAATAGAAAAAAGAGACGCAATTGGAATTTGGGCAACTTCCGAGCTTGAAATCAAAGCGAATACGGCTGCTAAATTCTTAGTAATGGAAATTCCAATGGAGCTATAACACTCGCTAAAAAAAGTATATTTTAATTAAACTTAAGTCAATAACATTCCATTTGAATTTATTGGTTTAAGTTTTTTTTATTAAAATCCTCTTTGTCTTTTGGCTTCAAAAATTAAAATTGCTGCAGCGACCGAAACATTCATACTGTCGATTTGCCCTTGCATCGGAATGATTATGTTTTGCGTTGCTGCATCTCGCCATTCTTGAGAAAGTCCTGTTGCTTCTGTCCCAACAACCAAAGCAGTTGGTAATGTGTAATTTTGTGTATGATAGGAAGTCGAATTTTGCAACGTAGCGCAATAAAACCGAATGTTTTTTTCTTTCAAAAAAGCTATTATTTCTGTTGTTGTACCTGCCGCAATGTTATTGGTAAACAAACAACCCACACTCGAGCGAACTACATTCGGATTGTATAAATCACTTTTCGGATTAGCAATAATTACAGCATCTAAATTCGCAGCATCGGCAGTGCGCAAAATTGCACCAATATTTCCGGGTTTTTCTAACGATTCTGCCACTAAAATCAATGGGTTTTCTGAAAGTTTTAAATCCGATAATAATAATGATTTTGTTTTTGCAATGGCCAAAATCCCTTCGGTTGTATCTCGATAAGCCAATTTCTGATAAACTTCTTTTGAGATTTCGATTGTTTCAATTGAATTCCTAAACAATTTGTTTATTTGACCTGTGGTAATTAAT
>CALPKO020000123.1 GCA_943324165.2 Bdellovibrio sp. ZAP7
CATTACGCCAATTTTCTCTCTCAACTGGTTGATAAAAAACACGGTACAATTGGTTTTACTAATTGTTCCAGTTAATTTCCTTAACGCTTGCGACATCAAACGAGCGTGTAATCCCATTTTAGAATCACCCATTTCTCCTTCGATTTCACTTTTTGGAGTAAGCGCAGCAACCGAGTCAATTACCACAATATCGATTGCTCCAGAGCGAATTAAATTTTCTGCAATTTCTAAAGCTTGTTCACCATTATCTGGCTGAGAAATTATTAGATTCTCAATATCAACGCCTAATTTTTCAGCATAATTTCTATCAAAAGCATGCTCCGCATCAATAAAAGCGGCTATCCCACCGGCTTTTTGAGCTTCAGCAATTGCATGCAAAGTTAAGGTTGTTTTTCCTGAAGATTCTGGTCCATAAATTTCAATAACGCGACCACGTGGATAACCGTTTACACCCAAAGCCAAATCTATACCAAGCGAACCTGATGGAATTGCTTCAACTTCAACAATTGCTTTGTCGCCCATTTTCATAACGGTTCCTTTTCCGTAAGTCTTATCTAACTTATCTAGCGTAAGTTGTAATGCTTTTAACTTTGCTTCTTTTTCGGAATTTCCTTTGTCCGAAGTTTCTTTTGCTGCCATTTATATAAAGGTATAATTTTGAGTAAAAATACTTATTTTTTTTTAAGAAACAACAATCACTTTTAGTTAATCTATTTTCGCAAAAAATCAATATCAAGGAAATACAAATTTTAACACTTAAGATATATTTGCTATTTTTGTAGATTATTTTTATAATTAATGGAAAAAATCATCTCGTACCCAATTTCAGTTTTCAGCATGTTGCTGTTTTTATTGGCATTGGTTATTTTTCAGCCTATTCAATATATTTGTTTTAATATTTTCGGTTACCAAGCGCATAAGAAAAGCGTCGATTATTTGAATTTGATTTTGATGAGAATTGGTCATTTGTTAGGAAACACCTACGAATTTAATAACCGAGAATTGATTCCTAAAGGAGTTCCTATTATTTTTGTGGCCAACCACCAAAGTTTGTATGACATTGCGGGAATAATTTGGTTTCTAAGAAAATTCCATCCTAAATTTGTAAGCAAGAAAGAACTAGGAAAAGGAATTCCGAGCATTTCCTTCAATCTGCAACATGGCGGTTCTGTTTTAATTGACAGAAAAGATCCAAAACAAGCCATTCCTTTAATTAAAGGGTTGTCTGAATATATCGAAAAAACCAATCGTGCGGCAGTCATTTTTCCTGAAGGAACACGCGCCAAAAATGGTCAGCCAAAAGAATTTGCGCACAGCGGATTAAAAATTTTATGTAAATATGCGCCAAGTGCCTATGTCGTCCCAATAACAATAAACAATTCTTGGAAATTTGTTAAATACGGTTTTTTGCCTTTTGGTTTAGGAAATCGCCTTATCTTTACAGTCCATAAACCTTTGGCTGTGAAAGATTATGAGTTTGAAGAATTAATTAAAATAACAGAAGAAACCATCATCAATGCAATAAAACCATAAATCAAATTTTAATTGATTTTAACCTCTAAAACAATAATTAAAAAATGTCAATAAAAAATATTCGTCTCGAAGTAATGCAATTTCTAGAAGAAAAAGTAGAAGGATTTGTCGATCAATTTTTAATCCCTGTTGAAAAAATTTGGCAACCTACAGATTTTTTACCCAATTCAGAAAATGAAAATTTCTTTGAAGAAGTAAAAGAATTAAGAGAAATCGCTAAAGATTTACCATATGATTTTTGGGTAACCTTAGTTGGTGATACAATAACAGAAGAAGCACTTCCAACCTACGAATCGTGGTTGATGGATGTTGATGGAGTTGGGCAAGTAGAAGCCAATGGTTGGTCGAAATGGGTGCGCCATTGGACAGGTGAAGAAAACCGTCATGGTGATTTGTTGAACAAATATTTATACTTGTCTGGCAGAGTAAATATGCGCGAAATCGAAATGACCACCCAACATTTAATTGCCGACGGATTTGATATTGGAACTGGTCGTGATCCTTATAAAAACTTTGTTTACACCAGTTTTCAAGAATTGGCAACATATATTTCTCACAACCGCGTTTCGCAATTAGCTAAGTCGTATGGCGACAACAAATTGGCTAAAATTTGTAAAATGATTGCAGGTGACGAAATGCGTCACCATCATGCTTACAGTGAGTTTGTAACCCAAATCTTCAAAGTGGATCCAAGCGAAATGCTTTTGGCGTTCAATTATATGATGAAACAGAAAATCGTAATGCCAGCACAATTTTTGAGAGAATCTGGCGAAAAAATAAGTTCTGCGTTTCTAAATTTCTCCGATTCAGCACAGCGAATTGGTGTTTATACTGCCAATGATTATGTGGAAATCATGCAAAAACTTATTGAAAAATGGGAAATTGAAAATTTAACAAACCTAACAGACGAAGCAGAAAAAGCCAGAGATTATTTGATGAAATTGCCAGCGAGAATGGCAAAAGTATCAGAAAGATTGGTTATTCCTGCAGAATCTCAAGTTTTTAAATGGGTTCAGCCTGCATTAGTGCGATAGGATTTGATAAGTTTTAATATAAATGTTGATTTTTAAAGTTATTACTTTTTGAATCAACATTTTTTAATTTTTAAAGATGAGCAACGATATTTTAATTCAAAACACGGTCGAATTTGTTAAGCAACAACTTCAAAATGCGGAAGGGGGACATGATTGGTTCCACATAGAAAGGGTTTATAAAATTAGTTTATTGATTGCGAAAGAAGAAAATTGCGATTTATTGGTAGTGCAACTTGGTGCTTTGTTACACGATATTGCGGACAGTAAATTTCATAATGGCGACGAAAATGTGGGTTCAAAAACAGCAAGAACTTTTTTAGAAAATCAGAAAGTAGAAGAAAATATCATTCAAAATGTAATTGATATTATAGAAAATATTTCTTTCAAAGGTGGTAATTTCAACAAAAAATTCACTTCCATTGAACTTGAAATTTTACAAGATGCTGATCGGTTAGATGCTATTGGCGCAATTGGAATTGCAAGAACATTCAACTACGGCGGATTTAAAAACAGGGCAATTTATGACCCAAAAGTTCCGCCAAATCTGACAATGACCAAAGAAGAATACAAAAATAGCGAAAGTCCGACATTGAATCATTTCTACGAAAAATTGCTTTTACTCAAAGACAAAATGAACACCCAAACTGCAAAAAAATTAGCGGAAAAAAGACACGCATTCATGCAGTTATTTTTAGAAGAATTTTATGCTGAATGGAATGGCGATAAATAGCCGATTACTCTGCAACAGTTAATTCTAAATTAATTTCTTTATAATCAATTAGTTTGTGCTCTACTTTATTGCCTGAAAGTGCAATTTCACTTCCTTTTGTGATTAAACAATTTTTATTAAAAAATAAATTTTCATGAGATTCAAACGGGTGGAGGCAGCAAACTTTATACGCAAAAAATAAATTCAATGGCATGTCTTTATATTCGAATTGAAATGTCATTTCGCTTCTTCGTTTTTTAGCATTTTTATAGACGTTCAATTCCATTTTTTTCACTTCTTCTGCTGATTCAATTTCTTTAAAATCAAATACATAATTTGCAAAATTTGAAGCCATTAATGATTCATGCTTTTTTGTAAACTGAAAAATAAAATTGAATTTTGATTGTCCATTGACCTTTTTTTCTTCCACCTTGAAATGATGTGATTTTAGGTTTTTTATATCATATAAATTTGCCTCTAAATTTCCTTTTTCATTATAGAGAAACAAAAAATAACTATTATTATTGGAATTAATAAAACAAGAATTCTCTCTAACCGTACCTAATGACACTATTTTATTAGAGTAACACGCAAAACTATCAAAAGTGAAAGTTTGTGCTTTCAATAAATTGAGGTTTAAAATAAATAGCAACAATAAAATTTTCTTCATAATTATAGTTTTTAAAGATGATTATTTTATTTTCAAATAAGGTTTTATCTCCTCAAATGTAAAAAGCAATTCTTGTGGACCTTGTGCATAAGAAGCGCATTCATAGGTGTTGTAATGCAAAAGCAAACCATTTTCAATAAAGAAGAAATTTATCGGCAATTGAAATTCTTCGTCATCAAACATAAAACCAGTGGCATTTATTGGTGCATTTTCTGGAATCTTATATTTAATTCTAAATTGCTTTTCCGCGAAAGTTTTAAAAACATTTACATCATTAAACAGATCTTTGTTTTCGATTGTTTTTCCATTACTTGGATTAAAAATCAAAGAACGAATGCCTTGATAACCATGTGCTCCGCCAGTAAAACTATAATGTTTCAATTCAATATTTAAAATAGAATCCGTTTGGTATTTTACAATTCCTTCGATTTTGGCCTCCCAACCAAAAACATCTTTTGGGTTTTCTTTTTGTATATCTTCATACGCTTTTATAAATGCAGTCAAAACGCCATCATAATCAGCAGAAACATCTGGTTTGTCTCCAAAATAAATGATTTCTTTCACCACAGAAAAAACTTTTTTGTTAATGCTATCTGCAACGATGGGCAAATTTTCAGCAAACGGAATCCTAACAATCACTTCTGGACAACCTTGCTTGCATGGCAAAGTTGTTTTCTTTTCATAAATTTTGTCTGAAAAAGTCAATTCGTTTTTGCAACTAGACAACAATAGAACTGCACTGAACAATATAAAAAAATGCTTCATAAAAAGTTAATTTATTTACAAAGGTAATTAGTTGCGTTTTGGTTTAAAGAAATTAAAAGGTAAATTTGTAAACTATAAGTAATTATTATATCCAAATGAAATTCAATACAAAAGTTATTCACGGCAACCAACACCACGACCCTGCAACTGGTGCGGTTATGCCACCCGTTTATCAAACTTCCACCTTTGTTCAATCTAGTCCAGGAAAGCCTTTGAATCCTGATTACGAATATAGTAGGGCAGCAAATCCTACACGTTCAGCTTTAGAAAATGCTTTGGCTAGTATAGAAAATGGCACTAGAGGTTTGGCTTTTTCTTCTGGGTTGGCAGCAACTGATTGTATTTTGCGTTCCTTTAAAGCTGGAGATGAAATTATTGCAATGGACGATTTGTATGGCGGAACCTACAGAATGTTTACAAGAATTTATGCCAATTCTGGTATAAAGTTTCATTTTGTCGACATGACCAATTTAGAGCAATTTACATCTTTAATCAACGAAAATACTAAATTGGTTTGGGTTGAAACACCAACAAATCCATTGATGAAATTGGCTGATATTGCAGCAATCGCAAAAATTACAAAAGACAAGAAAGTGCTGTTCGCAGTAGATAATACTTTTGCAACGCCCTATTTACAAAAACCACTAGATTTAGGTGCTGATATTGTAATGCATTCTGCCACCAAATATTTAGGAGGTCATTCAGATGTGATTGCTGGCGCATTGATTGTTAAAGATGAACAATTAGGCGAACAATTGCATTTTCAACAGTTTGCCACTGGTGCGACGCTTGGTCCAATGGATGCCTTTTTGGTTTTGAGAGGGATA
>CALPKO020000124.1 GCA_943324165.2 Bdellovibrio sp. ZAP7
AGCGCCACCCGATTTTGAAATCATTACAAATGGCACTTTGTTTTTGATAGAATAATCAATTCCTCGTGCAATCTTCTCTCCTACTACTGCTCCCATCGAGCCACCAATAAAAGCAAAATCCATGCAACAAACCACCAATTCTTTTCCTTTAGAAAGTCCAACTGCTGTTCGAACCGCATCTTTAAGTTGCGTTTTTTCTTGTGCATCTTTCAATCGGTCTGCGTATTTTTTGGTATCCACAAAATGCAAAGGATCTTTAGAGGTCATTTTTGCATCTAGTTCTTTGAATTCGCCATTGTCAAACAAAATATCAAAATATTCTTTGCTGCCAATTCTCACATGAAAACCGTCTTCTGGGCTTACCCAAAGATTACGTGCCAATTCGTCTGCATCAATAATTTTTCCTGTTGGCGATTTGTACCACAACCCTTTTGGAACATCTTTTTTGTCTTCTGTTGCGGTGGTGATTCCTTTTTCCGTTCTTTTAAACCAAGCCATTTGATTTTAGATTTTAGATTTTAGATTTTAGATTTTAGACTTAACTTCAATCTTAAATTCTATCGTCATCATTTATAATTTTCTATATTGTTTAAAATAAAAAAACAGAATTTAAAAGCGTCTAACTTCTAAATTCTGAATTCTAAATTTATTTAAAGCGTATTCACATTATTCAAATCTGCGAATGCTTGTTCTAGTCTTTTGTTGAAAGTCATTTCGCCTTCACGCAACCATTTTCTTGGGTCGTAGTGTTTTTTGTTTGGCGCTTCTGGACCTTCTGGGTTTCCGATTTGGGCATTTAAATACGCAATATTATGTGTCATATAATCACGGATTCCTTCTGTGAAAGCGAATTGCAAATCGGTATCGATGTTCATTTTAATTACCCCATAAGAAATTCCTTCTCTTATTTCTTCTAAAGTTGAACCTGATCCACCATGAAACACAAAATCTACTGGGTTTTGACCCAAATTGAATTTTTGCTGCACATGGTCTTGAGAGTTTTTCAAGATTTTTGGTGTTAATTTCACATTGCCTGGTTTATAAACACCATGCACATTTCCGAAAGCGGCCGCAATTGTGAAACGAGGACTTATTTTAGATAATTCTTCATATGCGTAAGCTACTTCTTCCGGCTGCGTATATAATTTTGAACTGTCCACATCAGAATTGTCTACACCATCTTCTTCCCCACCCGTAATTCCTAATTCTATTTCTAATGTCATTCCCAATTTTGACATTCTAGCCAAATAGGTTTTACAAATTTCAATATTTTCTTCGATTGGTTCTTCCGACAAGTCAATCATGTGAGAAGAATATAGAGGTTTTCCTGTTTCAGCAAAATGCTTTTCTGAAGCATCTAAAAGTCCATCAATCCACGGCAATAATTTTTTCGCGCAGTGGTCAGTATGCAAAATTACAGTAGCTCCGTATGCTTCTGCAAGCGTGTGAATGTGTTTTGCACCAGCAATTCCACCTGCAATCGCTGCTTTTTCACCTGCATTAGACAAACCTTTTCCAGCATTAAACTGGGCTCCACCATTAGAAAACTGAATAATTACAGGTGCATTTAACTTAGCTGCTGTTTCTAAAACACCATTGATAGTGTCTGAACCAATTACGTTTACTGCTGGAAGTGCAAATCCTTTTTCTTTTGCATAAGCAAAAATTGCTTGAACTTCGTCTCCCGTTGCAACTCCAGGTTTAATGTTGTGTGCCATTTTATGTTTGTGTTTAAAATTAAGTTTACAAAATTAAGAAATAAAATTAGAATGGATAATTTATTCCGATATTTAAGACAGAGTTAGCAAAATTGTAGTCTCTAAACCATTTTTTGCCTGATAAATCTGCCGGATTATAAGTCCTAAAACCAAGATCTAGTCGCACAACAAAAAAGCTTAAGTCGTACCGGAAGCCAAAGCCTGAACCAATGGCAGTGTTTTCTAATGATTTTATGCCGGTAAATGTATAAGTCTCGTCTTTTACGTTGTCTAAAACATTCCAAATATTTCCTGCATCGACAAAAAGCGCGCCTTTTAAGCTGTTGAAAATCTTGAATCTCAATTCTGCACTAGCCGTGAGTTTTAAATTTGCCTCATTAAAATCGTTTATGCCTCCGCTACTTCCTGGACCAAGGCCATAAGGTTGCCAAGCACGAATATCGTTTGAACCACCGGCAAAATAACTTCGCGAAAATGGAATATTATCCGAGTTTCCATAAGGAATAGCTAAGCCAAAAAATCCTCTGGTCGCAAAAACTTTTTCGCTTGACAAATCCCAATGCTTAATGAATTCAAATTCTGTTTTGAGATATTGAGAATATTCGATACCGAAAATTGTTTTTTTAGTTTGTTGTCCGTCTAGTGTTTTTGCAGCATTTGCAAACAACGACATTACATTTCCTGCCGACTCAATTTTGGTTTTGAAAACATAAAAAGTATTGTCTTGCAAATTGGTTTTTGTAGTTTTAGTAAACGAGAAACTACTGGCTAAAATCAAATTGTTTTCAGTCAAGCGAACCCTTCTTTCCTCAATACTTCTGATTTTTTTATAATCTTTATCATTAGAAGTTAAATCAGTATTTCCACTTAAAACATCGTTTATAAAAAATCCTGTTCCACCTTCGTCAATGGTCAAATCTCCTTTGCTATTCGTATAAGAGGGGTTAGTATTGTAGGACTTTGCATAAGCATTTAGAGCATTATAAGAAGATTTATAAACATTAAAGTAATTACCGATATTAATATTATTGACATATTGCAAATTAAAAAGGTCGAACCTTGCAGCATTATTTTTTTTGGGTGTCCAATTGAAACTCATCGAACCCGTAAAATTCTCTTTGTCTAAACCAATGTTTTTTTGTTTAGCAAAACCTAAGTTTAGGGTAGTAAAAGGCAACATCGTTTTGGGGATAATTCTTTCTATTTTTATTGGAGAAAGCATTCTCGGAAAACTTAATTTTGTGTCCAATCCATATTCTGAAACATTAAAAAACAAATTATTTGGATTACTAAAAGCTCTAGAAGAACCTATGTTTCCGCGCGCTGCAATGTCAAAAGTTTCTGCACGATTAAAGACATTTCTGATAGTCAAACCCATACCTCCAGCAATTCCAAAATTCTGAATGATTGAATGCGTAAAATCAATAGTTGGTCGGAAACTGTACTTTTTTCTTGGCGTAAGCACAATCTTTGCTATCAATGATCTTCCTGTACTATCACTTTCGTCCAATTTATATTGAATGGAGGGATAATTAAATATTTTTAAATTACTTAAATACCTCGAAGTCAAACTTGTTCTAACGTCAGAATAGGTACTTCCGGGCGTAATAAAAATGGCATCTGTAATGGCATTTGGTTTGTATTTTAATTTTTTATAGCTGTAAAGATTGAATTTTTTATAGGTGACAGAATCGTTTACTTTCACTTGACTTTTCTCAGTGGGCAAATCGGTATAAATATTTACTTCACTTATTTTGAATATTTTAAAAGGCTTAGTAACCGTAGAATCATTTTGACGAACCGCTTGATCAGAAATTAAAATGTCAACATTCGATTTGTTGCCAGTTGCAATGGTATCGATATCAAAAGAAATATTACTTTGCTGAAAATAAAACGCACCATTATTTCTAAAATAAGTAGTTATTCGCTCTCGCTCACCATCAAAATTTTCACTTTTAAAAACAGTACCTCTCTTTATCAAGGAAAGATTTTTTGTTTTCTGAAACAATGAATCTAATGCTGGCGATTGGATTTTTGTTTGGACAGTATCAATATAACAAACAGCTCCTTTTGAAACACTATAACTTACTTTGGCTTTTTTGGGACTTAAAGTATCAATTTTAAAATCAGCTTTTGAATGAAAATAACCATTATTAAAATAATAAGAATTCAACCTCATCAATGATTTTTCACTTTTAATTTTATCAACAATAACTGGTGCTTCGCCTGTTTTTTCCAAAAACTGATCCAAACCAGCAAATAAAAAAGAATCTCCTTTTCGCTTGACTTGTTTGGCAGACAATAGCCAAGTTTGTCTTTTTAGTTTTTTTGGATTTTTTATGAATTTTGCCTTGTAAGCCGAATCTGGATTCTTGCGTGCCAAGTTGAACAAGTTCAGTCTAAATGAATAGCCAAGAATTTTAGTGTTGGGTTTTTGATACAACAAGTTTTCAATTTCTTCTTGATTTACTTTTTTCCCATCAATTTTTATTTCGTTCTTGGTCAACAAATATTTTCCGTTTGGAACTCTTTTTAACGAATTACAACCCGAATAGACCATTCCGATTAAAATAAATAAAACTATTTTTGTAACACTATTTTTCAATGGTTGTGAAATATTTTAATCAAAAGTACATTATTTCTATGGTTAGTAAAAACCAAATAAAGTTAATAAGCAGTTTGCATCAAAAAAAATTTCGCCAAAGCCTGAATTTGTTCATTGCCGAAGGACAAAAAGTAATCCAAGAATTGTTGGATGCCAACTTTGTTTTAGAGCACCTTTATCAAACAGAGTCTTTGTTTTCGGACATTATTGGTGATAAAAAAACTCTGATTGAATTCAATGATTTAAAAAAAATCAGTGCTTTGACCGTTCCCAATAATTGTTTAGCTGTTTTTCAAACACCAAATCCAAAACCAATTATCGAAAAAGGATTACTGATTGCACTTGACGATATTCGCGATCCTGGTAATTTTGGCACCATTTTGAGGCTTTGCGATTGGTTTGGTATCGAGCAAGTTTTGTGTTCAAAAGCAACCGTAGATTTGTATAATCCCAAAGTGATTCAAGCCACAATGGGTTCTGTTGCACGAGTAAACATTAATTATTTGAACTTAAAACCATTTTTAGAAAACACAAAACTATCTGTTTTTGGCACTTTTATGGAAGGTGAAAATATTTATAAAACCGATTTGCCAAATGATGGAATTATCGTGATGGGCAACGAAGCGAATGGAATTTCTACTGAAATTGAGAAAATGATAAATAGGAGATTAACCATTCCAAGATTTGGCAATTTACAAAAAACGGAAAGTCTAAATGTTGCAACTGCAACTGCAATTGTTTTGAGTGAATTTAGGAGAGGTTAATAGTGAAAACAAATCCAATTTAATTGGAATTGAACAAACTAAACTTACGATTTATCGATTTAATTAAAGAAAACCAAAATTGTATTTCCCGTTTTTACCAACGGAAAATTTGACTTCAACTAATTTCTATTGCGGAAGACATTAGTTTCAATAAAATAATTACTTTTAAACTTTAAAATAAAAACCTAAAATGAAAAAACTATTTTTGTTAACCTTAATCTCAATTGGTTTGAATGCTACTGCACAAAATGTTTTAACTCCAGAAATGCTTTGGAAACTGGGCAGAGTTTCCGTTATCGGAATTTCTAAAGATGCAAAATCGATCATTTATAAAGTGGCTATTCCATCGATAGAAGAAAATAAATCGAACTCAAAATTTTATGCTATTCCGGTTAACGGAG
>CALPKO020000125.1 GCA_943324165.2 Bdellovibrio sp. ZAP7
GATGGCAATTTCAGGTTTTTCAAAAAACACAAATAAAGCAATATTTAAATTTTCTAGATTATTCTTCAGCTCCCGAATTGTTTCTAACAAAAATTTAGCTCTGAATTTCTCCGTCTTTTTGAAGCCATATTTTGTCATTTCAAATTGACGAGGATCGATGCAATAAACACCAATTGTTTTTCCAGGTTTTTCGCAAGCTTGAAAAAGAGATTGATTGTCTTGTGTTCGTAAGTCATTTCGAAACCAAACTAGGTTGTTCATATTTTTTGTTTTTGTTACGAGTTGGAAGCTGGAAGTTGGAAGTTAGAAGTTGTTTTATTTCACGTTTCAAAATTTGTTTTCTCAAGACTGAACACTGAAAACTGCGACTGAAAACTGAACACTGTGACTGAACACTATTTACTCCGCCTGCACTTTTCGCTACAATATTTCACTTCTTCCCAGTTTTTCTCCCATTTTTTGCGCCAAGCGAAGGGCAACTTACAAATTATGCAAATTTTTTCGGGGAGGTTCACTTTTTTGTGCGCCATTATTTTAAAAATGATTTTGTTTCAACATTTGGTCTCGCGTACTCAAAACGATCGATTAATTTTGGTAAGCAATAACCATCTAAGCCATTTATTGCAACAATATTGGCTTTGTCAAGTTGCAGCCAACCATCTTTATGTTGCAAATTTTCGTCAAAAAACAAATGTTCAATGGAAGCGATAATGTGGATTGTATCGTTTTCTTTAATGTAATATTCATTCAGATATTTGCAATAAAGTTGCACTGGACTTTCTTTCACAAATGGAACTGTAAGTTCATTTCTATATTCTTCTTCTAATTCTGTTTTAGAAAATTCAGAAATATCAGTAGCATAATTTGCAGAAGTATGGTGCGCATCTGCAATAATTTTTTCGGTAACGTGATTGACTGTGAAAAATCCCGTCTCTCTAATATTTTTATAAGTATCTCTAGGGACTGTTGTTGGTCTAACGATAAATCCAATCATCGCAGGGTTGCTTCCAATATGAGTGATGCTGCTAAAAATCGCTAAATTAGTGATTCCATCGACAGATTTTGTGGCAATTAAATTGGCAGATTTATAACCCGTGCAGGAGTTGATCAGGTTTAATCTTTCAATTTTTTCCATTTGTGAAATTATGTCTCTTGAAATGTGTTTCATTGTGTATTTTTAAGTTTACAAAGATAGCTTTTGTTTAATGTCTTTTTAAAATAATTAAACAAAAACTTTGTTTTAAAAATAAATTTTTATGCCAAGCCACGTTAGGGATAGAGAGGAAATCCTTTTTTTTTAATGTTTTGGTATTTTTTTACCAAAATCATTTTAAAAAAGATTGGAGCGAAAGCCCGACCCGAAGGGAAACGCCCAAAAAATTCAATAAAATGGCCTAACATAATAGTTTATTACTTAATTTTGTGAGCTTATATTTTACATTTTCTTTGATGCAAAAATCTCAAAAAATTGCTATTGTTGGTTCTGGTTTAGTTGGCTCTTTGTTAGCAATTTATCTAAAAAAAGAAGGGCATACTGTTCATGTTTATGACCGAAGTCCTGACATTAGAAAAATTAATTTCTCTGGTCGTTCTATCAATTTGGCCATGTCTCACCGAGGTTGGAAAGCTTTAGATGCTGCTGGTGTAGGTGAAAAAGTGCGGGAAATTGCTATTCCTATGGAGAAAAGAGCGATTCATTTGGTTGATCAATTGAATTTTCAATATTATGGAAATAATGGCGAAAATATTTATTCGATTTCTCGGGGCGTTTTGAATAGAAAAATGATTGATTTAGCGGAAGAAGCTGGTGCTGAATTTTTGTTTGAACAAAAAATTTGGGATATTTCTCTTAGCGATGCTACTTTACACATTGGCGAAACGGAACGAGGTGAATGGACTGATGTGAAATATGATATCGTTTTTGGTGCTGATGGTGCTTTTTCCAGAATCCGTCACCGCATGCAAAGACAAAACATGTTCAATTATTCGCAAGAGTTTTTGAATACCGGTTATAAAGAATTAAATATTCCGGCAAATGCTGACGGTTCGCATAAATTAGATAAAAATTCACTCCACATTTGGCCCCGTGGCGAATACATGTTGATTGCGCTTCCAAACTTAGATGGCAGTTTTACTTGCACATTGTTTATGCCTTTTGAAGGAGAAAATTCATTTGCTTCATTGAAAAACCAAGAAGAAGTAGCCGCTTTTTTCGAAAAGAATTTACCCGATACAATTGATGTTATTCCTAACTTGACAGAAGATTTTTTTAAAAATCCTACAAGTACATTGGTTACAATGAAATGTTTTCCATGGACTTTTGAAGATAAAGTGGCATTGATTGGCGATGCTTGCCATGCGATTGTTCCGTTTTACGGACAAGGTATGAATGCCGGTTTTGAAGACATTACTATTTTAAATGATATGATGCAAAAATATGGTAACGATTGGAAAACCATTTTTGCTGAATATGAAAATGAACGGAAACCAAATGCCGATGCTATTGCCGAACTTTCCTACAGAAATTTTTTGGAAATGAGCTCTAAAACCGCAGATCCAAATTTCTTATTACAAAAAAAGATTGAAAAACACTTTGCGGACAAATTCCCTGAAAAATGGATCCCTTTGTACAGTAGAGTAACTTTTAGCAATCGTCCCTATTCCGAAGCGTTGGCAATGGGCGACTTTCAAGACAATATTATGAAAGAAATTCTGTCGATTGAAAATATAGCAAACATTTGGGACACTGTTGAAGTTGAAAATAAAATACTGGCACTTTTGGAAAACGACTAACATCCCTACAATTATTTAGTACTGCTTTTGAAAACTTTATTTTTTTTCGAATTTTTCTGACCAAAACTAATTTAAATTTACTTTTAAATTATTTATATAATTTTTCATTAAAATTTATATATTTGACAATATATTTTCATTTATCCTTAAAAATTAACTTCCTAGCGCATTTTTTCATCCATAAATGCAATAAAATAAAAACGAGTTTAGTGTTATATTAATATTAAGTTCATCACAAAATGCAAAATTTATTTTTTTATATCCACTAAAAAATTAAATTTGTCGTTATAATCATAAATCGATTTAACTAAATTAAACTATTTAAAATAATTAAAATTAAAAAAAATGGCAAACGCAGTAGCTAAGAAAGAAAGTGGTTCAAACGGAGGCGGAATGATTACAGGTTTAATCATTGTTGCATGTATTTTTGTTGGTTGGATAATTTGGAAATTCATTATGGGTTCTGGTGGAAACTTTGAAGGTGGAGTAAACACAGGTGAACCGCTTCCAGGAAATTATTTAGCAATGGTTTACAAAGGAGGTCCAATTGTACCAGTTTTATTAGGATGTTTATTAATGGTAGTTGTTTTTTCTTTCGAGCGTTATTTTGTAATTTCTAAAGCAGCCGGAACAGGAAATTTAGATGCTTTTATGAAAAATGTTCAAACTAACATAAAATCAGGAAATATTGACGGAGCAATCGCGGATTGTGACAAACAAAAAGGTTCTGTAGCCAATGCAATTAAATCAGCGTTGATTAAATACCAAGAAGTTAAGAAAGAAGGTTTCAATAGCGAAGATGCAGCAGAAACTATTCAAAAAGAAATAGAAGAAGCTACTTCATTAGAAATGCCAATGTTAGAAAAACACATGACTATAATTTCTACAATGGTTTCTTTAGGAACACTTGCTGGATTATTAGGAACTGTAACAGGTATGATTAAAGCATTTGGTGCATTAGCATCTTCTGGAACGCCAGACCAAGCAGCATTAGCAAGTGGAATTTCTGAGGCATTGATTAACACTGCGACAGGAATTTCTACATCAGCTTTAGCGATTATCATGTACAACTTGTTTACTTCTAAAATCGATTCATTGACTTATTCAATTGACGAGGCAGGTTCTACAATTGTGAGCACTTACAGAAGATTCAGAGGAAGCTTAAAAAACTAATAAAATAATTTTGAATTGAAAACCAAATTCATTTTTGGTTTTCAATTTATTAATAAAATATAACAAATGTCTAAAGTAAAAATGTCCAAAAAAGCGACGTCGATTGACATGACCGCTATGTGTGATGTGGCTTTTCTTTTGCTTACGTTTTTTATCCTTACCGCCACCGCAAAACAACCAGAACCTTTACCAGTAGATACGCCAGCTTCGACAGTGCAAACAAAATTGCCAGAAACTGATTTAGCGATTATCACTGTTGGACAAAAAGGCAAAGTTTTTTTAGGAATTAAAGGTACCGATGTAAGAAAACGTACACTCGAATTATTATCAGAAAAAACAAAAATTGGGTTTACCAAAGAAGAGATTTTAAAGTTTTCTCTTGTGGATGATTTTGGTGTTCCATTGAACGAATTGAGGGGTTTATTGACCTTAAAAGCCGCTGATAGAAACCAAGAAGGTTTGCAAAAAGGAATTCCTCATGATTCCATTGATAACCAATTAAAAGAATGGGTTTTAGCAGCACGTAGTGCCAATGCAGAACTACATGAAAAGCAATTGAACTTCGCTATCAAAGGTGATGCTAAAGAAGAATATCCTGAAATCAAAAAAGTAATGGATATTTTGCAAGACCAAGGTGTAAACAAATTTAATTTGGTTACTGGTCTAAGAAGTAAAGATTTTTAATATAAAAATATAAAAACATGGCAGAATTAAATACTGGCGGTGACGACGGTGGCAAAGGCAAAAAAGTAAGGAGTAAAAAACAAAACTCAAAAGTAGATTTAACCGCAATGGTTGATTTGGCTTTCTTGTTGATTACTTTCTTTATGCTTACTACTTCGTTGTCTAAACCTCAATCTATGGATTTGGGAATGCCAGAAAAAGACAGTAAAATACCGCCAATTCTTATTGCTGATGCAAGAACTTTGACCATTTTGGTTGGAGAAAATAATACCTTAAAAACTTATATGGGACAGTTTGCTTCTCCAATAGAAGCACCAACTAGCACCACTTATGGTAAAGATGGAATAAGAAAAAAAATTCTTGAAAAAGTAGCATCAGTACCCGTAACAATGGGTGATCCAAAAAAAGGATTGATTGTCATTATAAAAGCATCAAAAAAATCAAACTACAAAAATTTGGTAGATGTTTTAGATGAAATGGCAATTTGCAAAGTGCCAACTTATGCCATAGTAGATATTGAAAAGGCAGAAGATGCACTTCTTAAAAATTAATTGTTTATCTTTAAATAAAATATTATGAAATTAGACCTATTAAAGTCCAGTTGGAACAATATGGTTTTTGAAGGAAAAAACAAAAGCTATGGTGCCTATGAATTGCGTAAGGACAATACCAAAACAACCTTAATTGCACTTGGTGTTGGAACACTATTGTTTACTGCATTGATGGCTTTACCGTTAATTGATTGGGGAGCTTTGTCATCAAAAGATGATGAAAAAGTAACTATGGTTGACATGGCAAAATTGGCGCC
>CALPKO020000126.1 GCA_943324165.2 Bdellovibrio sp. ZAP7
CGTGTGAGTGATCAATTGCTATTGCTGACATTTTTTATTCTTTAATTTTAATAATATAAAGGTAATTATTTTTTTAATACTTGTGCAAGCACTTTGGTAGTATCTACGGAATTCGGAGAAACTTTAGCATCTGTTGAAGGAGCGTCGGCTTTTTTCGATTCGTTAAATGCGCTAACAAGTGTAGGTTTAGACGCTAACCATTGTTTGAAATCGGCTGGCGTATCTACTACTAATTTCATTTGCATATTGTAATGAGAAGCCCCGCAAATCTTATTACATAATAAAAGGTAGTCAAACTGATAAGGATCTAAACCTGGCTTTCCTTGTGCAATTAATTCTTGCGTTTTTTTAGCTCTGATTTTGTTGATATTATCAATCTTTTCTAACATGTCAGGCATAATTCTACGTTCAACAGTTTTTATAGTTGGTGTGTAGGCAAATTGAGTAACCATACCAGGAACACAATTCATCTGTGCACGAAAGTGAGGCATGTAAGCAGAATGTAATACATCTTGCGACCTCATTTTGAACAATATTTTTTTACCTTTCGGTATGTGGAATTCTCCAGTGGCTGTTTTATCGTCTTGCGCATTTGGATCATTAAGATCTGTACCAGTAGTATTTACACCATCAATATATCTTACGTTGGCCTTCCCTAAAACGTTGTCTTCTCCAGAATACCTGGCTTCCCAACCAAACTGTTTAGCATACAATTCTACTACCATCACGTCTTCGGTTTTTTCATCAACAAACATAATGTTTGTCCATGCATACAATCCGTAAAGAATCAAAACTGCTAAAACAATAGCGGGAATAACACTCCAAATAAATTCTAATCTGTCACTGTCTGCAAAGAAAAGGGCTTTGTTTTCCTTTTTTCCTCTGTATTTGAACGAAAAATAATACAATAAAAATTGCGTAATTGCTTGAACAGTAAAAATCAAAATCCAAGTAATGTCCATTAAATTATCAATCACCTCTCCGTGAGCAGATGATGGGTTCGCTAACACTAAATGTCCCCAAGTTAATAATCCATAAATCGTAAATATATAAATGAAAGCCAAAAATGCAAACATTATATAACCTTGAAGATTATTATCCTTATCGTTTGCTACTTGCGATTTGTTTACTTTTTTACCGACTTGAGTTAAATCGAATATCTTTGTTAACTGCCAAAGCGCAATTGCTAATAAAACTAAAACTATAATTACCAACAAACTTGTCATCTGTTTTTGTATTTTAAATATTAATAATGAAAATGTTTACTTTCTTCAATAAATGGATTTCTTTTTGCTAATAAAGGTGCTTTTGTAAGTGCTGAAAAAACAACAAATATAAATAGTCCGACAAAGAAAAGTAATGAACTTATTTCAGGAATACCGATGAACCATTGTGTGCCAACTGTTGAAGGCATAATCATGTTGAAGAAATCTACATAATGACCTAATAAAATTATTATTCCGGCCATTACGACAATCCAAGTAAGGCGTTTGAAATCTGTATTGATTAAAATCAGAATTGGCAAAACAAAATTCATCACTACCATACCAAAGAATGGAAGGTTAAAATGTTCAATTCTAGTAATAAAATAGCCTACTTCTTCTGGAATATTAGAATACCAAATCAACATAAATTGTGAAAACCATAAGTAAGTCCAGAACACACTAATACCAAACATAAACTTAGCTAAATCATGTATATGACTTGTATTTACATATTCTAGATAACCTTTCGATTTTAGGTATAAAGTGGTCAAAGCAATAGTTGTAATTCCGCTAACGAAGAAACTAGCAAACACGTACCATCCAAACAATGTACTAAACCAATGCGGGTCAACAGACATGATCCAATCCCAAGACATTATAGACTCTGTTACAATAAAAAAGACTAAAAATCCAGCTGATAATTTAAAATTCTTTTTATAGAAATTATTATCATTAGCTTCATCTTGAGCCAAACAGTTTTTTCTTGAAAAATAACGGTATAAATTCCATCCAATTAAGAAAATTGCTGCTCTTACAATCCAAAAAGGGAAATTTAAATATCCTGATTTGTTTTTAATTAGCTGATCAAAATTTTCACTCTTTGGGTTTAAAAGTTCACTATCCATCCAAACAAATAAATGGTTGTAGTGTAAACCAGACAAAATCAGTAAAACAAAAAAGATAACTGAACCAACCGGCAGGTATGCTGTAATTCCTTGCATTACTCTGAACAAAACTGGAGACCAACCAGCCTGAGCCACTTGTTGAATGGCATAAAAAGCCAATGCTCCGAGTGATATCAACATAATAAATAAACAAGCAACATATAACGCTGCCCATGGTTTGTTTTGTAATTGATGTAAAACATGAGTCAAATGCTTCTGGTGTTCGGCATGTTCGTCAACAACTTCAATTTTCTTACTTTCAGAAATTTGCTCTTCAACAACAGGAACAGCAATTGCGCTTACAACTTTTGCAGTGTCTACTGCTTTTGATAAGGTATCGGCTTTTGTTGTTGCAATAACCTCAAGCACTTTTATCTCTTTCGGAGTTGTTGCTTCGTGACTTGCAGCCGCATGCGTTGTAGCTTCGTGTCCACCTTCGTGATGGCTTTCTGCAGCAAGCATTTTTTCTACTTGTTCAATATCTTTTGGTGCATTATAAAAACCAACTCCTATTCCGATTGCACCAACGGCCATCAGAATAAAAGAAAACATTTTTAATTTGCTTGAGAATGTGTACATATCTAATAAATCAGTGTGTTATACAATTATAATTCGCTTTTCAACTTCATTACATAAGAAGCTACCATCCAACGCTCTTTGGTGTCCAATTGGTTGTTGTAGGCACCCATAGAGTTTTTTCCATAAGTTAAAACGTGAAATACGCTTCCTGTTGTTATTTCTCTATCTGCGTAACTTGGAATTCCAAGAATTTTTTCGCGAACGGCTAAATTTCCTTTGCCATTGCCTTTTTCACCATGACAAATTGCGCAATAAATATTGAACAACTCTTTAGTCTTTTCAGCATCAACTTGCGTTGAATCTAATGGAGACTTTAAGTTTGCTTTGGCTGCTTCGTAACCTTCATTGGTATTTGGATAATCGTAAGGAACAAAACCTCTTTTGATTACATGGTTTGGAAGCAATTGTCCTTCTTTTCCATTCTTGAAAGCACCCGATTGCTGGTAAGTTTCGTAACCAACAGACTCGTACATATTCGGAAAATATTGGTAATTAGGTTGTGTTTTATCATGGCAAGAAGTAACTAATGCTGATAATCCTAAAATTATTACTATTTTATTTAAGCTTTTCATATCTACTATTAATGCTTTTCTATTACTTTAACTTCAACAGCTCCTGTATTCTGAAAAAATGCTACCATTTCTTCTTCATTTCCGTGAACAGCAACTTCCATCAAAAAGTGGTCATCTGTAGTTCTTACATCTGGATTTTCTGCTTCTTTAAATGGCCACAATCTACTTCTCATGTAAAAAGTAATAACCATTAAGTGAGCGGCAAAAAACACGGTCATTTCAAACATAATTGGCACGAAAGCTGGCATGTTTTCAATATAACTAAAACTTGGTTTTCCTCCAATGTCTTGCGGCCAATCTTGAATCATAATGTAATTCATCATCCAAGTAGCGAAAGACAATCCACACAATCCATAGATAAAAGCACAAATGGCTAATCTAGTGGGTGCAATTCCCATTGCTTTGTCTAATCCGTGAACCGGGAAAGGTGTAAAAACATCCTCAATATGATGATGAGCTGCACGCGTTTGTTTAACTGCATCCATCAAAATGTCGTCGTCATTATAAATGGCGTATATCACTTTATTACTCATGGTGTCCGTCGTTATTTGCTTCTCTGCGTTTTTTATAAAATTCTCCTGATGATTTCAAAATTGTTTTTACTTCTGCTTGTGCAATCACTGGGAAAGCTCTAGCGTACAATAAAAATAATACAAAAAAGAAACCAATTGTTCCGATAAATATTCCAATGTCAACAAAAGTTGGTGAAAACATTGTCCATGAAGATGGTAAATAATCCCTGTGCAAAGAAGTTACGATGATTACAAAACGCTCAAACCACATTCCAATATTTACTACAATTGAAATTACGAATGAAAACATAATGCTTGTTCTTAATTTTTTTGACCACATGAATTGAGGTGAAAAAACATTACAAGTCATCATCGACCAATATGCCCACCAATAAGGTCCAGTTGCTCTGTTTAAGAAAGCATATTGTTCGTATTCTACTCCAGAATACCATGCAACAAAAAGTTCAGTGATATAAGCAACACCCACTATTGAACCTGTAATCATGATTACAATATTCATTAATTCGATGTGTTGAACGGTGATGTAAGCTTCAAGATGAGAGACTTTTCTCATAATAATCAGCAATGTATTTACCATCGCAAATCCAGAGAAAACTGCTCCAGCCACAAAATAGGGCGGAAAAATGGTAGTATGCCAACCCGGAATTACTGAAGTTGCAAAGTCAAAAGATACAATTGTGTGCACTGAAAGTACAAGTGGCGTAGCTAAACCTGCTAAAACCAAAGAAACTTCTTCAAAACGTTGCCAATCTTTAGCTCTTCCACTCCATCCAAAACTTAAAATTGAATATACTCTTTTGTTGAAAGGTGTTACCGCTCTATCGCGAATCATAGCAAAATCTGGCAATAACCCTGTCCACCAAAACACCAATGAAACAGAAAGATACGTAGAAATTGCAAACACGTCCCAAAGTAAAGGCGAGTTAAAATTTACCCAAAGTGATCCAAACTGATTAGGAATCGGTAAAACCCAATACGCTAACCAAGGACGACCCATGTGGATTATTGGAAATAAACCTGCTTGAATAACGGAAAAAATAGTCATTGCTTCTGCCGAGCGGTTAATTGCCATTCTCCACTTTTGACGGAAAAGTAAAAGTACGGCTGAAATTAGGGTTCCTGCGTGACCGATTCCTACCCACCAAACAAAGTTAGTGATATCCCAAGCCCAACCAACAGTTTTATTTAATCCCCAAGTTCCAATTCCTGTAGAGATAGTGTAAATAATACACCCTAATCCCCAAAGAAAAGCGGTTAATGCGATTGAAAATACAATCCACCATTGTTTATTTGCTCTACCTTCAACAGGAGCGGCTACATCTACAGTTACATCATGATAAGATTTATCACCTATAACTAAAGGTTTTCTAATGGGTGCTTCGTAGTGAGACGACATAATTTGATTTTAGATATTAGATTTAAGATTTTGGATATCAGATTTATAAAAAATCATCCTTCCTACTTATCTATTATAATTTTATTAAACATTTCTAACTTTAACATGATAAACCACATTTGGTTTTGTTCCAACATGCCCTAATAAATGATACATTCTGTCGTCTTCTACCAACTTGGCAACTTGACTTTCTTTATCATTTACATCCCCAAAAACCATTGCCCCTGTA
>CALPKO020000127.1 GCA_943324165.2 Bdellovibrio sp. ZAP7
ATTCTCATCAATAAAAATTTCTTTTACATAAGGAAATTTAAACAATTCTTTTGCTAAAGGAGAGGTGGCAGTTTCGTCAATATTTTTGAATTCGAGTGCTGTTTTGGTTAACATTCTGCTGACTACAAACTTCAAAACTGATGGGTTTGGGGTCGTTTCTCCATAGACCGTTGCGGCTGTTTTGCTTTTTTTGGTTTCGTCTATTTTAATGATTGTTCCACCATTGTTTACAAAATCGTTGATTTGTTCCGCAACTGCTTCTTGCACAGCATCCCATTCAACTATATTGTACCTTTCAATAGCAATAAAATTACTAGCAACATAAACCGATTTAACAAAAGGCAAATAAAACAATTGTTGCGCAAGAGGCGAATTTGCTGCTTCATCGATGTTTTTGTATTCAAAACTTTCATTTTGAGTAATAAAATCGGGGAATTCAAATTTTAATATAGTAGGATTTTGAGTTGTTTTTGTTTTAACATTTACCATCGAAATTGTTTTTTTTGCAAATTTAACAAACAAATTTTCTATTAATTATTATATTTGAAATTTTATTGTTTTAATTAACATTTTGTTGACTAATTTTTAATAGCTTTTATTTTTTATTTAATTTCATCCCCTAATGAAAAAAACATTACTTTATCTAGGTTTGTTTTTGCTGTCCTTAAGCGGATTTGCACAAGCTGATATAAAAGTTATCAATACTGATTATCAAGATGTTTATGTGCCTGGTTCTACGGTAGTTTATACTGTTTCTGTAATGAATTTTGGCCCATCTTCCGCAGCTAATGTTCGTGTTGTTAACGCTCTTCCCTCTGGTATTTTTGATTTTAAATGGACTGGACCTGTTAATCCTGTCACAGGATTAAATGTTAGTGGTTCAAACAATCAATTGGATCATACTATTGCCACTTTGGCCGTTGGTGAAGTAGTTAATTATACCATAAAAATTAAAGTTCCAAACTCTTACAGTATAAATTTAGTAAATGAAACTGTGATTTCAGGTCCAAATGTTGACCCAAATCCAGTTTGTTTGCAATGTAAGGATATTGATACAAAAGGAGTTGGTGCAGATATATTGGTTACCAATACCAATAATCAAACTTATTACACTCCGGGGACTACTGCTACATACAACTTAAAAGTGACAAATAATGGTCCTTTAAAAGCGGTAAATGTTGGAGTTTTCAGCCCGATTCCATCTGGAATTACTAATTTTTCTTGGGTAGGCTCTAATGGCTCTGTTGGAACAAATGTAAATTTAAGTAATTCTATTTTGGAAATTGCTAAAGACGCTACTATAACGTACACAATAACACTTGATATTCCAATTGATTTTACTGGAAATTTAGTCAACCAATCTTCTATTACATCTACTTCTCAAGATTTGAATTTAACCAATAACTCCTTTACAGAAACTGACTTGCCATTTCCTACAACTGGTTCAGATATCGTAATTACAAATACCGATAATAAAACAGGTTATAACCCTGGCGGAACAAATACTTACTTAGTTAAAGTAAAAAATAATGGTCCGGAACCAGCAACGAATCTTCAAATTACCAATGCAATTCCGAATGGAATAACTCAATTTTCATGGACAGGAAGCAATGGTTCTAGCGGAACAAATGTAGCATTAGATAATACAATTGTCACTTTAGCTGTGGGTGCTGAAGTTCTTTACACAATTGTTTTACAAGTTCCACTGACTAGATTGACTGATTTGACCAGCGAAACAGTTTTGACATCTACAAATGTTGATCCAAATCCTAACAATAGCCAATATATCGACACCGATATTTTTATAAATACGGCCGATGTAAGCGTCATCAATACCGATAATCAAACTACTTATATTCCTGGAGGAACTTCTGTTTATACGATTACCGTGAAAAACAATGGCCCACATAATGCGGCCAATGTAAAAATTGTAAATGCTATTCCATTGGGTATCACACAGTTTTCTTGGACGGGAAGTAATGGTTCTAGCGGAACGAATGTTGTTTTGAATAATACCATTCCAAATTTATTAAACGGGGATACAGTAATTTATACCGTAACTTTACAAGTACCGTTAACTTACACAGGAAATCTTACCAGTACCGTTGTTCAAACTAGTGCAACTTTCGACCCAACTACTTGCACACTATGTGTTGATGTTGATGCACAAGCGCCAAATACAAGCGCAGATGTAGTAGTTACAAATACCGATAATACAACAGGTTTTACAATTGGAGAAACAAAAAATTATGTTGTAACTGTAAAAAACAATGGCCCCGCTAATGCTACCAATGTAGTGGTTACCAATCCAATTCCTGCTGGAATTACTACATTTTCATGGACGGGAAATGCTGGAAGCGGAACTAATGTTGGTTTGAACAATACAATTCCACTTTTGTCGGTAGGACAATCTATAACCTATAATATAACGTTAGTTGTCCCAACAGGATTTACAGGAGATATTGTAAGTCAAGCTTCAACAACTTCAACTTCAATTGATCCAAATCTAGAATGTGCTGGCTGCATAGACATTGATAGCAATGCCGTTATTGGTGGTATAAAAGTAGTTAATACAGATAACTCGTCTAATTATATTGCGGGACAATCAAGAACTTATACTATTACTGTTACTAATAATGGACCAACAACAGCAACTAATATTGTTATTCAAGATTTAGTTAGCAATGGATTGAGCCAAAGCGATGTTTCATGGAGCGGAAATTCAACTTCTGGAACCGGTGATTTAAACGACACTATAGCTACTTTAGCAGTTGGACAAACTATTACTTACACTATTATTGTTAACATTCCTAGTAATTATAATCAGAGTTTGAGTCTGTTTAATCAAGTAACATTTACGAGTTCAACACCAATTACTAACCCACCTTGTTTGCAATGTTTGGATATTGATACACCTAATCCTTTTGCCGATTTAGTAATTTCTAAATCTGACAATCGTCCGGATTTCTTATTAAGTCAAAATGGAATAATCGAAAACAATGTTTATACGATAGTGATTGCCAACAATGGTCCTAGTGATGCAGTAAATGTTTTAGTATCAGACTTGATTCCACCTGGAATTACAACGATGACTTGGTCAAGAGACAATGGCACTCGAGGAACTGGAAGCATGAATGATATTATACCAAGTATTCCTGTTGGCGGAGTTGTAACTTACGTTGTTTCTCTAGAAATGCCTACAATTTACAATCCGCCAAATCCAGTCAATCCATCACAATCTTTGGTAAATTTAACCAATACTGTAACGGTTACTTCGCCAACAACAGATCCATCTCCCAATTGTCCGAAATGTACTGATGTCGATGTGCCAAGACCAGATTTTGTGACTGTTTTGAACACCAATGCAGATTTGACTGTTACAAAATTAATCAAAGACATTTTAATCAATTCTCCTTGCATAAGTACATCTGGTTTTTCATCGTCCACAGCAAATAGTTTTGGTTATTTTAATAGAAACAATTCCGATTTTCCTATAAAAGATGGAATTGTTATTAGAACAGGTTTAGCAATAGATTGTCAAGGAAAAGCAAGTCAAGCAGGAACGATTATAACTAGTGCGGGCGGTTCGGGTTCAGGAGATGCAGATTTATTAGCAATTAACACCGCAAATGGAAATACAGGAACAATAAATGATGCATCATTTGTAAAATTCAACTTCAAACCTGCCAATGCCGACTTTAGTTTTAATTTTCTTTTTGCTTCTAATGAATACGGTACTTGGCAATGTGGATTTAGCGATGCATTTGCCTTTATATTAACTGATTTAGTTACCAATCAAAAAATAAATATCGCTTTAGTCCCTAACACAGCACTGCCAGTTAGTGTTACTAACGTGAGAAAAGCACTTTTTAACACTGGTTGTGGTTCAGCCAATGTTCAATATTTTGGAAAATACAATTTTAATGACATTCCAGACCCAACAAATCCTGGTGCAGAAGCTAATTCTTCAATTTCCATGAAAGGTCAGACGGTGAAAATGACTGCCAAAGCCACTGTAATTCCAAATCGTGATTATTCCATTAAATTAGTGATTGGTGATTATAATGACCCTAATTTTGATTCAGCCGTTTTTATAGAAGCAGGAAGTTTTAAATTAGGAGAGCCAGAAATTACAGGAACAGGCGATTTACTAGGTCAATCTGATAATATTCAAAACTGTGACGGAACACCCCAATTGATTCAAGCCTCAGACAACATGATTCCTGGAGTAACTTATTCTTGGAAAAAAGATGGTGTTTTAATTGATGGTGAAGCAATGAATTCATTATTAGTATCTGAAGCTGGCACTTATACAGTAACTTTTACTTATTCGGGTGGCTGTTCACAAAGTGATGATATAGTGATTGGTCCATATCAACCCGTACTTCAAAATCCAGTTGATATTGTAGAACCATTTAATGTTATTAGTGGTGGTGGAATTTTTAATTTAAAAGAAAACGAAGCTGCTGTAGTAGGAAATTTAAATCTAGATGATTTTACATTTACTTATTTTGCATCTCAACTTGATTACGATAATTATCTCCCTATTGCGTCGCCAGCTAATTATATTGGACAAAACAATCAAGAAATTATTATGACTGTAGAATATGTTGGTGCCACCAGTACTTGTATTCCATCTAAGAGATTTAAACTTTTTACTCCCCCACAACCAGTTGGTTCTTTTGAATATACCGATGACGGTGGCGAAATTGGCTTTTGTCGAAGTCGAACTCCAAATAATATATTAGCGCCAATAGAATTAACGCCTTTAACAGCAGGTGGTGTTTATTCCATTCTCCCAGATAATGGCATTGTTATCGATCCAAATACAGGCGCTATCAATTTGACTGATGCCATTCCAGGAGATTACGAAGTTACTTATCAAATAGTTGCAACGGGAAACAACATCCCTTACGTAACAACAGCACCTTTAAAAATTATACTTTGCACGGATATGACACAAATAGCAACTGTTTGTGATGGCTCAAGTTTTAATTTACAAACAACCTCTGCAGGTACCACTGGTATAACTTATACGTGGTCAGATGCTACATCAACCGTTATTGGCACGACTACTTTACCCACTTTATCAAATGTAACTGCGCCAACCGCAGGAGGCCCTTACGCTTATTCAGTTATTGCAAGTTATGGAACAATAAATTCAGTTGCTAGTTCTGAAAATTTATTAGTAAATCCTATTCCATCAGCAACTATTTCTGGAGCAACAAGTGTTTGTAACGGCAATTCAACGATTGTTGTTTTTTCTGGAACACCTGGTGCAACTGTAAATTATACTGTAGATGGCACAGCAGCAACTCCAATTACATTAGATGCTACTACTGGTAATTATAGCTTAACAACTCCCCCTTTAACCAATCCAAGTGTGTATCTATTAAC
>CALPKO020000128.1 GCA_943324165.2 Bdellovibrio sp. ZAP7
AAGATTGGCTGTTGATCCGTATTTTAATTTCAATTTTTGGAAGAAAATAAAAGCGATTGCAAAAAATTCAGACAACCTTAAAAACGAATATTTTGAAGTAACAAGTGATACTTTTTTTATTGAAAATAAACCGTTTTTACAAAACAATAAAATTGATTTAGCATTTATAGATGGGCTTCACACTTTTGAACAATCTTTAAAAGATACTTTAAACACCTTGAAACATTTGAATGAAAATGGTGTAATTGTTTTGCACGATTGTAATCCGTTAGATGAATTAGCTGCCTTTCCGGCAAATTCAATCGATGATGCACGAAAAGAATTAGCAAATCTACCAAATTGGAAAAATATTTGGAATGGTGATGTTTGGAAAACAATTGTTTACATCAGAAAAAATCATCCTGAATTAACTGCTTTTGTTTTAGACACCGACCATGGCTTGGGATTTGTTTATAAAAAAGAAAGAACAAATTTACCAGAAATTTTCAATACTTTTGACGCTATTGCCGATTTAGATTATGCTTTTTTTGAAGCCAGTAGAAATGACTTAATAGATTTGAAACCAGTTGGTTATTTTGACGAATTCTTAGCGAATTTATAATTTATTCCATCATCCATAAATAAGCTTTCTTAAAGCCTTCTCTCCACAATTTCTCATTGTGTTGTCCGTCTTTTATGATTTCTTTTTTGGACAATTTTAGACAATAACAACGGTTTTCATCCAGCAATTTTGTCATTTTGTTCAAGTCGTTGATCATATTTTCACTTTCGGAATCGCCACATAAAAAATAAAATTTAGCTTTTGTTTTTGGTGCTTGTTGCATCATTTCATAAATGTCATTTGTAAACCATAATGATGGTGAAAAAACGCCTGCCTTCCCAAACACCTTTGGATATTTTAAAGTGGCATAAAAAGCAACTAATCCGCCAAGCGAACTTCCTATTATGGCAGTGTTTTTAACTTCTTTTTTGGTTCGATAAGTTAAATCCACATGAGGTTTTAATGTTTTTACGATAAACTCTAAATAATTATCTGCATTTCCACCACCATACTTTTCGTTTTTAAATGGTGTTAATTCGTCTAGTCTTTTATCGTTTCCGTGTTCAATTCCGACAACAATTACTTGCGCATTCAGGCTATCTAAAGTTTCATCAACTTCCCATTCTCCCACAAAAGAAGTTTTTTCATCAAACAAATTTTGAGCATCGTGCATATAAATTACAGGAAATTTTTTGGTTGATGTGGCGTAATTTTTTGGTAAATACAGCCAAATCTTCTTAGTGGTTTTAAGTTGTGGTGCATCAATTGAAAAAATAGAAACCTGTTTCGACGCCGTACTTTGTTGTTGAGGGAAAGCCTCTATCACAGAAAAAACTAAAGCAATAATGATTAAAATGAAACGCATAAGAAGACACTATTTGTGAATTAATTTTAAAATATTAAATTAGCTAAAAATAAGATTTTGATGGAGAACTACGAACTAAAATTAAGTTTATTATCTGAAATGATTTCGTTTTCTATAGTCGACGGCCACTTGCACCAAAAAGAATACGATTTTTTATGTTATGTCGCCAAAGAATTAAAAATTGAAAAGTCTATTTTTGATGAGTTGTTTCATTCAGAATTAAAACCTATAACCCTAAAAACGGAGTTTCAACGCATTTCTCAATTTTATAGGTTAGCACTTTTAATGAGGGTTGATGGTATTTTACACCCAAGTGAAAACGTTGCAATAAAACAAATGGCAATTAACATGGGATTGAATCCGTTTTTAACCAAACGCATATTGACCATGATTTTTGAGTCTAAAACTGGTACAATTGATCCTAAAATTTTGTTGCAAGTGTTTCAAGAGCAATATAATTAAGTACAAAATTTAGATTTTTCCCTGTAAACTTTTAATCTCATCTCGCAGTTTTGCTGCTTGCATAAAATCCAATTCTTTAGCCGCTTTTTCCATCGCTTTTCGTTTTTCTCGAATCATTTTCTCGATAGCTTCTTTCGTTAAATAAGTAGTGTCTGGCTCAGCGGCAATATTTTGAGACAGTCCAAGTTCAAAATCTACCAAAGCATTTTTCGTAAAAGCACTTTCGATGGTTTTGTTCAATGCTTGTGGCACTTGGTTATTTTGAACATTAAAATTGATTTGTTTTGTTCTTCGATAATTGGTTTCGTCAATGGTTTTTTGCATGCTTTGCGTCATTTTATCGGCGTACAAAATCGCTTTTCCGTTTAAATTTCTCGCTGCACGGCCAATGGTTTGGGTCAGTGAACGTTGGTTTCGCAAAAAACCTTCTTTATCAGCATCTAAAATCGCAACTAAAGAAACCTCAGGTAAATCTAAGCCTTCACGCAACAAATTCACACCAATCAAAACATCAAAAATACCTTTTCTTAAATCTTGCATGATTTCAATTCGCTCTAAGGTATCGACTTCAGAATGAATATAACGACAACGAATATCCACTTTCGTTAAATACTTAGCCAATTCTTCCGCCATTCTTTTGGTTAAAGTGGTCACCAAAACGCGTTCGTCGATTTCTGCACGAACTTGAATTTCTTCTATTAGATCGTCAATTTGGTTCAAACTCGGACGCACTTCAATAATTGGATCAAGCAAACCAGTTGGACGAATGACTTGTTCAACAACTACGCCATCTGTTTTTTGCAATTCATAATCTGCTGGTGTTGCAGAAACATAAATTACTTGGTTTTGCATGGCTTCAAACTCATCAAACTTCAGCGGTCGATTGTCCATCGCAGCCGGTAATCGAAAACCATATTCTACTAAATTTTCTTTTCTACTTCTATCACCACCATACATTGCATGGACTTGAGAAACCGTAACATGACTTTCGTCAATAACCATTAAATAATCTTTCGGGAAATAATCCAACAAACAAAAAGGACGAGTTCCTGGTAAACGACCATCAAGATACCGAGAATAATTCTCAATGCCAGAACAATATCCTAATTCTCGAATCATTTCTAAATCGAAATTAGTTCTTTCTTCTAGCCGTTTTGCTTCTAGATTTTTTCCTATTTCATTAAAAAAAGTAACTTGTTTAACCAAATCTTGTTGAATTTCCCAAATCGCATTTTGCAAGGTATCGGGCGACGTCACAAACATATTGGCTGGATAAATCGTAAGTTTCTCAAATTTCTCAATAACCTTTGCAGATTTGATTTCAAAACTTTCTATTTCTTCAATTTCATCTCCAAAAAAATGAATGCGATAGCCATCATCTGCATAACTTGGATAAACCTCAACAGTGTCACCTTTTATTCTGAAACTTCCGGGTAAAAAATCTGCTTCGGTGCGAGAATATAGACTTTGCACCAATTGATGCAATAATTTTGTGCGAGAAATCACCAAATCTTTTGCAATAGAAATAATATTTTTTTGAAATTCTGCTGGATTTCCAACACCGTATAAACAAGAAACTGAAGCTACTACTATAATATCTCTTCGACCAGAAAGCAAAGAAGAGATGGTGGACATCCTCATTTTTTCAAGTTCCTCGTTAATAGACAGGTCTTTTTCTATATAAACACCAGTCACAGGCATAAAAGCTTCTGGCTGATAATAGTCATAGTAAGAAACAAAATATTCTACTGCATTGTCCGGAAAAAACTGCTTGAATTCTGAATACAATTGGGCTGCCAACGTTTTGTTATGGCACAAAACCAAAGTTGGTCGTTGCACTTCTTCGATAACATTTGCAACTGTAAAAGTTTTACCAGAACCAGTAACACCCAGCAAAGTTTGGAACTTTTCACCTTCAACAATACCTTGGGCTAATTTTTGAATGGCTTGAGGTTGGTCGCCTTTGGGTTGATAAGTGGATGTAACTTGGAAATTCATTGGTGGTTTTTCTGATCAGAAATTACAAGTTTAATTTTTCTAAGACATTGTTGTGTGGAATCACTTTTCCTAGTTTAATATCCACTTCAGATTGTTGAAGTTCATAGTTATACAAACTCAAATCAATTGATTTGTTCTTAAAAATCGCATTGATTTCATGCAAAAAAGATTCGTTATCAATTTCGTCAATTTTCGCTTTCAAAAATTCTTTTAATTCAATTGTACCCATAATAAAAGTATTTGAACAAATCTAATGAAAAATAGGATTGAAAATTTAAAACTTCCAGCTTTTTTGTTGTTTTTCACTTAAGAAAGTCCAAGCTAAAAAACGACTGGTTTTTTGTCCTTGCGCCATTTCAATTGTTTTTACTTCTACTGCGCTGACTTTGTTCAAAGTTTTGTAAAGACTGGCCAAATTTTCTTTTTTAGAAACCAAAGTCGTAAACCAAAAAACCTGTAAAGGATATTTTGCACTTTCAAAAATCATTTGGGTTATAAAAGCTAATTCTCCACCTTCACACCAAAGTTCAGCATTTTGTCCACCGAAATTTAAAATTGGTTTCTTGTTTTTTGTGTTTTCTAGTGCATTAATTTTTCTGATGTTGCTTTTTGTAGCTTCTTCTTGAGAAGAATGAAAAGGTGGATTACAAATTGTGAAGGCAAATTTATCTTCCGGCAAAATGATGTTTTTAAAAATAAAACGACCATCACCTTGCAATTGTAAACTTATAAAATCAATAAGTTGAGGATTATTTTGAATGATTTTCTCGCAATTTTCAATAGCTTCCTCAAAAATATCGGTGCCTACAAAACTCCAACCATAAACTTGATTTCCAAGTATTGGATAAATGCAATTGGCACCTATTCCTATGTCTAAACCTTGTACGATTTCGCCATTTGGAATAATTCCGTTGTTTGAATCTGCCAACAAATCAGCTAAATAATGAATGTAATCTACTCTACCAGGAATCGGCGGACAAAGGTAATCGGTAGGAATATCCCAATTTAAAATATTGTAATTGGTAATTAAAAGCGCTTTATTCAACGCTTTTACCGCAAGTGAATTACTAAAGTCTATGGTTTTTGTTTCGAATTCATTCGTAAAAACAAATGGCTGTAGATCTGGAAATTTTAGTACTAGTTCGTCAAAATCATAACCAAATCGGTGCAGATTTCTGGGATGAAGATTGTTTTTTGCGGTAACTATATTTGCTTTCATTATTTTTAAATCGGGTGCAAATATAGTCATTCCAATTTATAAATGAGATAAGATATTTCCCTCATTTCACGAAAGTTAAACCATCAGATTATTGATTTTTGCATATTGCAAAAGCAAGATTGTTTTGGCGTCTTTTATTTCGCCGGTGGCAATCATTTTGTAGGCATCATTGAATGGCAATTCAATCACTTCAATGTTTTCTTGTTCTGAGATTAAACCACCACCTTCAGAAATTTTCATATCCGATGAATATTCTGCTTTAAAAAAATGAATGATTTCGGTTACCGCACCAGGCGACATATAGGCCTCAAA
>CALPKO020000129.1 GCA_943324165.2 Bdellovibrio sp. ZAP7
ACGTTACCCAACATAGGTTTTGAAAGACATCCTTTGGCTTATTTGGTCGAAGCTGCCGATGATATTTGTTACACCATTATCGATTTTGAAGATGGAATTAATCTTGGTTTGGTTTCGGAAGATTATGCTTTAGAATATTTGATAAAATTAGTAAAAGACAATATTGATGCTGCAAAATACCATTTGTTGATAACCAAAGAAGATAGAATTAGTTATTTGCGTGCTTTGGCAATTGGCAGTTTGATTAACGATGCAGTAGCTGTTTTTATCGAAAATGAAGCAGCCATTTTGAAAGGCAATTTTCCGCATGCATTGATGGACAAAAGCAAATACAAAGCGCAAATGGATGACATTATTAAATTGAGTGTCAAAAACATTTATAACAGCCGTGAAGTAATAGAAAAAGAAATTGTTGGCTATCAGATCATTCAAACTTTGTTGGATAAATTTATTACTGCATTTAACAACAAATTCAATGGCACATGTTCTAATTACGACCATTTAGTGCTCAAAATGTTACCCGAAAAATTCCACGTAGAAAAGCAAAATCTTTATGACAGGTTACTTCATATTTGCAATTATATATCGCTGTTAACGGACGGAAATGCTTTAGAATTGTACGAAATGTTTAACGGAAAAAAGAAAATGTAAACCATTTTAAATTTGAATCTTACTCATTATAAAAACGCAAAAAGCCACAATTTCATTGTGGCTTTTTAAATAATTAATCTTTTTTATCTTTGTGCGATTTTAGATTCCATGCTCATTGTCGCATGAGGAACAACCATCAAACGCGCTTTACTTATTAATTTCCCTGAAACTTTACAAACGCCATACGTTTTATTCTCCACACGGAAAAGTGCATTTTTCAAATCGCGAATAAACTTTTCTTGGCGAATTGCCAATTGCGAATTGGCTTCTTTGCTCATCGTTTCACTTCCTTCTTCAAAAGCTTTGAAAGTTGGTGAAGTATCATCTGTTCCGTTGTTTAAGTCGTTCATGTAAGCACTTTTTATCAAATCTAAATCGGTTTGTGCTTTATTAATTTTTTTGATAATCAATTCTTTAAATTCTGCTAAATCTGCATCAGAATACCTTGCAATTTCATCTACCATTTTTTGTTATTTTGATATTAATAATTTTGTTTTTATTTCGTCAAATTCTATTTCAATTCCATTTTTGAAATCATCTTCAAAAACCAATTCATTGGTTAATGTTTCCGATTTTATATAAGACAAATTGCTAATAATAGCATGTTCTAAATCGCCATTTCGTTGCAATTTAACCTTTATTTTGTCTGTAACTTCAAAACCTGAATCTTTTCTCGCGTTTTGAATTCTGTTGACTAATTCTCGCGCAATTCCTTCTTGTTTCAGTGCTTCGGTTAAGGTGATGTCGAGTGCAACAGTAATTCCATTGGCATTTGCAACCAACCAACCTTCTATATCTTGAGAAGAAATTTCTACTTCTTCTAGTGATAAAATTACTGTATTTTCTCCAACTACAATATTGATGCTACCTTCCTTGTCTAATTCATTAATTTGACTGGCCGAAAAAGCTTGTATTTCTTTGGCAATCAAACCCATATCCTTTCCAAATCGAGGACCTAGGGCTTTGAAATTTGGCTTAATATTTTTGACCAAAATTCCAGAATCATCATCCAAAAGCACGATTTCTTTCACGTTAACTTCCGCTTTTATAAGGTCAGAAACAGCTTCAATTTCAGCCCTTTGGCTTTCGTCAAGTACCGGAATCATTACCTTTTGCAACGGCTGACGCACTTTGATCATTTCCTTTTTACGAAGCGATAAAACCAACGATGAAATGGTTTGTGCTTTTTGCATTTTACTCTCTAACGATTTATCAACAAAGTTTTCAACGTATTTTGGAAATTCCGCCAAATGTACGCTGGTATATTTTTCTGACTGTGTAGATAAAGTTAAATCTCTGTAAAGTTTATCCATGAAAAACGGTGCAATTGGCGCTCCTAATTTGCTTATGGTCAACAAACAAGTGTATAAAGTTTGATAAGCTGCGATTTTATCTTGGGCATACTCTCCTTTCCAAAAGCGACGACGACACAAACGCACGTACCAATTGCTCAAATTTTCTTGAACAAAATCCGAAATGGCACGAGCCGCTTTTGTTGGTTCATAATCGGCATAATAGGCATCAACATTTTTTATCAAAGTATTCAATTCAGAAATAATCCATTTATCAATTTCTGGTCTTTCGTTCAAAGGAATTTCAGCCTCTTCATACTTAAAATTATCGATGTTGGCATAAAGCGCAAAAAACGAATAAGTGTTGTATATAGTCCCAAAAAACTTACGGCGCACTTCTGCAATTCCTTCTAAATCAAACTTTAAGTTGTCCCATGGATTTGCGTTGGCGATCATATACCAACGTGTCGCATCCGGACCATATTCGGCTAAAGTTGTGAATGGATCAACGGCATTGCCCAAACGTTTCGACATTTTTTGTCCGTTTTTGTCTAAAACCAATCCGTTTGAAACTACATTTTTATAGGCAATCCGGTCAAAAACCAATGTTGAAATCGCATGAAGGGTATAAAACCAACCGCGTGTCTGGTCAACACCTTCGGCTATAAAATCTGCACAAGCCCATCCTAAATCCTTCCCGAAGGGAAGGACTTCCTCAACAGACTTGACAGAAGAACGTAAATTTAATTCATTAAGAATTTCTTTTAAAACCCCTTCAATGTTACCTAGGACTTCTTCATTTTTAAATCTGATCACCTTATACCCAAATTCATTTTCAAGAATTTCTGTTCTTAAAGCATCAGCTTCAATTATTTTTAGCCTTGTATGATATCCACCATCAACTTCCACTATCAATTTTCTATCTAAACACACAAAATCAGCTATAAATTGGTCAATAATATGCTGTTTCCTGAATTTAAAACTTTCCAGTTTTTTTCCTTTCAAAGAAAGCCATAAAGCTTTTTCTGCTTGAGTCGGATTAGCTTTGTTTTTTTCTTTTAATTCTTTTAAAAGTGGATAAATAGATGCTCTTGCGGTTTCATATTTATTCTTTTGCGACTCCCCTCCCTTTGGGAGGGGTTGGGGGTGGGCTGGATTTTCAAACGGATAATGCCATTGTGCATAAGGCATCGCTCCTGAATCAAACCAAACGTCAATCAAGTCAGCTTCTCGTTTCATTGGTTTACCGGAAGGGGAAACTAACGTAATCGTATCAACAACGTTTTTATGTAAATCGACTAAATCGTAGTTTGCCTCCGACATATTTCCGATTTCAAAACCTTTAAACGGATTAGCATTGGACAATCCAGCGGCGATTGATTTTTCGATTTCGTTGTACAATTCTTCTACAGAACCAATTAAAATTTCTTCTGTTCCGTCTTCTGTTCTCCAAATTGGCAATGGAATTCCCCAATACCGTGAACGTGATAAATTCCAATCGTTGGCATTTTTCAACCAGTTTCCGAAACGACCTTCGCCAGTTGCTTTTGGTTTCCAGTTGATGGTTTCGTTCAAATCATACATTCTGTCTCTGATTGCAGTCACTTTTATAAACCAAGAATCCAATGGATAATACAAAATTGGTTTGTCAGTTCGCCAACAGTGTGGATAACTGTGGACGTATTTCTCTACTTTAAAAGCTTTATTTTCTTCTTTTAATTGGATAGCAATCTCAACATCGGCAGAGCGTTCTGGCGCTTCGCCATCGTTATAATATTCATTTTTAACGTATTTACCAGAATAATTTCCTAAACCTTGAATGAACTTGCCTTGCAAATCTACCAACGGAACAGGATTGCCATTTTCATCTAAAACCAACATTGGCGGTACTTCTGGCGTTGCTTCTTTGGCTACTTTAGCGTCATCTGCACCAAAAGTTGGAGCGGTGTGCACAATTCCGGTTCCATCTTCCGTTGTAACGAAATCACCAGCAATTACCCTAAAGGCATTTTCAGCATTTTCGTAAGGCAACGCCAGTTTCATTAATTGCTCATATCGAATTCCGACTAAATCCGAACCTTTGCAATCCGCTAATATTTGATACGGAATCGGCCCCCTAGCCCCCGAAGGGGGAATAGCTTCAAACTTTGAGGATAAAACTTCAAAAGCTTCTAAACTCTCCGCTTGTTTGAAACCTTTCCCAAATTGTTTTCCAACTAAGTTTTTAGCTAAAATCACTTTTGCTGGTCGGAATGTGTACTGATTGAAAGTTTCAACCAAAACATAATCGATTTTCGGACCAACTGTCAATGCGGTGTTCGATGGTAAAGTCCATGGAGTAGTCGTCCAAGCTAGAAAGAAAGCCTCCCTCAGCCCCTCAGAAGGAGGGGAGCCAAGACGAAACGCTTTAGAAACCGTATTTTCGTTCGTTCCCCCTTCGGGGGTTAGGGCTCTAAATTGAGCAACTACAGTAGTATCTGTAACATCTCTATAACTTCCGGGTTGGTTCACTTCATGCGAAGACAAACCTGTTCCCGCTTTTGGAGAATACGGCTGAATGGTGTAACCTTTGTACATCAAATCTTTGTTATAGATTTCTTTCAAAAGCCACCAAACCGACTCCATGTATTTCGATTTGTAGGTAATGTAAGGATCTTGCATGTCTACCCAATAGCCCATTTTTTCGGTCAAATCGTTCCAAACATCCGTGTAGCGCATAACGGTTCTTTTGCATGCCTCGTTATACTCTTCGATAGAAATTGTCTTTCCGATGTCTTCTTTGGTAATACCCAATTCTTTCTCGGTTCCCAATTCTACTGGTAAACCATGCGTATCCCAACCTGCTTTTCGTTTAACTTGAAAGCCCTTTTGGGTTTTGTATCGACAAAAAATATCTTTAATTGCACGCGCCATCACGTGGTGAATGCCCGGCAAACCATTGGCGGAAGGCGGTCCTTCAAAAAAAACGAATGGAGTTGCTCCCTCACGCGAAGTGACGGATTGTTCAAATATGTTTTCTTTTTTCCAGAAATCAAGCACTTCCGTTGCAACATTTGGCAAGTCAAGTCCTTTGTATTCAGTAAATTTTGTATTCATTTTATGCTTTTCTAAAATCGATTTGCGAAAGTAAGAAATTGTGGTGAGTTTTATATCATTTCTTGCATTAGAAAATAGTTTTCAGGATATAGTTTTCAAGTTTCAAGTATCAAGGTTTTAGGTTTTAGGTTTGAGGTTTGAGAAATATTTAGATTAATTAACCTAAACTATAAAAACAACGATTTTTATTCACCAGCACAAAATCAAAAATCATCAATCTTTAATCTACAATCAAAAATTTTTTTATTTCCTAGCACAAAATCAAAAATCGTTAATCTACAATCAAAAATCTTTTTATTTCCTAGCACAAAATCAAAAATCA
>CALPKO020000130.1 GCA_943324165.2 Bdellovibrio sp. ZAP7
ACTTCTGGTATTTCCCTTTTTAAAATTATTTCGTAATTACCTACAATACCGAATTTTATACATCTGCATCTTAATGCATTTTATAACAATTTATTTCATTTCTCCTCAATTTCGTTTTTTCTTAATCGATTTTATTTTTCTAGCGTCCGTAGCTTTAGCAGAAATTGTAAATTTTTTAAAATTGAAAATAAAGCAGCTAGAATTGCTTTTACTTATTTCTATAATTTCACCTATTTTTTTTATTTATTTTATTGATTTAAAATCCCTAACAGAAAACAAATACAACCAACAAGCAGAAAAAATGAGTTGGCAGCAAATTTATTTACCAGCACAAAATTCAAAATTTTATGATTTGAAATTTGAGACAATTAACCTGGGAAATTTAGAATTCAATTCTCCAAAAAACACTGCTTTTATTTATGCCACAGCCGATGGTAAATTGCCTTGTGTGAACAAAAATCAAATTGAATATTATCAAAAAAAGCTACAAATAATGCCACAACTGAGAACGAAAAACTTGGGAGATGGTTTTATTTCTAAAAACATCAGCCATTGAATCCATCCGAATTGAAGTCTTTTTTAGACGAAAAAGTCGAATTATATAATAATTTCAATTTTATTGAAAGTGATCCTGTTCAAATCCCGCATTTGTTTCAACAGAAAGAAGACATTGAAATTGCTGGCTTTTTGAGTGCTACAATTGCTTGGGGAAATCGAAAAATGATCATTCAAAACAGCCACAAAATGATGAATTTGATGGGCAATTCTCCTTTTGATTTCGTTATGTCGCATTCGCAAAAGGATTTAGATAAACTCGAAAATTTTGTTCATCGTACTTTTAACGGCATTGATTTTTCTGCGTTTATAAAAGGATTACAACACATTTATCGCAATTATGGAGGCTTAGAAAGTGTTTTTTCTAAAGATTATAAAACTGAAAATTTACAAAGAAATATAAGTGAATTTAAAAAACTATTTTTCGAAATTGATCATCAATACCGCACACAAAAGCACATTTCAGACCCAATGAACAATTCTGCTGCAAAGCGCATCAACATGTTTTTGCGTTGGATGGTGCGACAAGATAAAAAAGGCGTTGATTTGGGCATTTGGACAAACATTTCACCTTCACTCCTATCTTGTCCTCTTGACGTTCATTCTGGCAATGTGGCTAGAAAATTAGGTTTGTTAACCAGAAAACAAAATGATGGAAAAGCTCTAGCTGAATTGGATTTAGCGTTGAGAAATCTAGATAAAAACGATCCTGTAAAATATGATTTTGCACTTTTTGGATTGGGGGTTTTTGAAGGATTTTAAATTATAGATAAAAAATCCGCCAACAGAACCTTTTTATTAAAATTATATTTTTCTCGAAAAAACAAAGTTATTTTAAATAAAACACAATAACATCACCTTACTTTAACAAAAAATAATTAAATTCGCATTCTGAATCCATTTTTAAAGATATATCATGAAAAAAATCGTAATTGTTGCAGCAGCTAGAACGCCAATTGGAAGTTTTATGGGAAGTTTATCAACCGTTAGTGCACCAATGTTGGGAGCAACAGCGATAAAAGGTGCTATAAACCAAATCAATTTAGACGTAAAGTTGATTGATGAAGTAATAATGGGAAATGTTGTTCAAGCAGGTGTTGGGCAAGCTCCAGCAAGACAAGCTTCGGTTTTAGCTGGCTTACCAAATACTGTTATTGCAACCACTGTAAATAAAGTTTGCGCTTCGGGCATGAAAGCTGTTATGCAAGCAGCACAAGCGATTATGTGTGGAGATGCAGAAATTGTAATCGCCGGCGGAATGGAAAACATGAGTTTAATTCCACACTACACTTATTTGAGAAATGGATACAAATTTGGTCCAACATCGATGATTGACGGAATGCAAAAAGATGGTTTGACAGATGCCTATGATAACAATGCGATGGGCGTTTCAGCAGATTTATGTGCAAAAGAATACAATATTTCTAGAGAAGACCAAGATAATTTTGCAATAGAATCTTACAAACGATCTGCAAATGCATGGGAAAACGGAAAATTTGAAAACGAAATCGTTCCTGTAATAGTTCCTCAAAGACGTGGCGAACCAATTATTTTCGATAAAGACGAGGAGTTTTCTAATGTAAAATTAGATAAAATTCCGAGTTTAAACGCTGTTTTTACAAAAGACGGAACCGTTACTGCAGCCAATGCTTCAACTATCAACGACGGTGCTGCAGCCTTAATTTTGATGAGCGAAGAAAAAGCAAAGTCATTGAATTTAAAACCTTTGGCTTTCATAAAAAGTTTTGCTGATGCAGAACAAGAACCTAAATGGTTTACAACTTCACCTTCAAAAGCCCTGCCAAAAGCCCTCTCAAAAATTGGTTTAACAACAAAAGATGTTGATTTTTATGAATTTAATGAAGCCTTCTCGGTTGTAGGAATCGCCAATGCAAAAATCTTAAATTTAGACCTAAATAAAGTAAATGTGAATGGTGGCGCAGTGTCTTTGGGTCATCCACTTGGATGTTCTGGCGCTAGAATTATTGTTACACTTATCAATGTTTTAGAACAAAATAACGCTAAAATTGGAGCAGCGGCCATCTGTAACGGTGGCGGAGGCGCTTCTGCAATTGTAATTGAAAGAGCATAATTAATTGGATACAAAATAAAAATTGCTAATTTTACATTCTGATTTGAATTTAATTTAAAAAATAGATGTTCGGAATTTGTAATTTAGCCAATATCCCTTTAAGAATAGATGCCAGCGACAAAAGCGAAATAGTTTCTCAAGTTTTGTATGGTGAACATTTCGAAATTATTGGACAATCAAATCAATGGCTCAAAATTAAATTACAATATGATGGTTATGAAGGCTGGATCGATAGCAAACAAATGCAAAAAATATCGGAAATTGAATACCAGCAAATTTCTGAAGATGCTATTGTTTTAAATGCTGATTTGGTGGAATATATAACTGGACCAAACAATTTTTTAATGCCGATTCCTCTCGGATCTTCTTTGGGTTTTTTGAATTATAGTGAAATAAACAAAACCAATTTAACTTTTGAAGGATTAAAGGTTAGCGGTATAAAAGAAAAAAGCAACCTTATTATAACTGCATTCATGTACCTTAACGCTCCGTATTTATGGGGCGGAAAAACTCCCTTTGGGATTGATTGTTCGGGATTTACGCAAATGGTCTATAAATTAAACGGCTACAAATTAATGCGTGATGCTTCGCAACAAGCTACACAAGGTGAAGCATTGAGTTTTATAGAAGAAAGTGAACCCGGGGATTTGGCTTTTTTTGACAATGAAGAAGGAAATATCATTCATGTCGGTATCATTATGAGCGACAATTACATTATTCACGCAAGTGGAAAAGTAAGAATTGACAGACTAGATCATTTAGGAATTTACAACCCAGAAACCAATCGACATACGCATAAATTACGGGTAATTAAAAAAATAGTCAGTAGTTAATTTTTGTTTGAATTGTCTAAAAATCTATCATTTCTCTTTTTACTGCCTCGAATTCCGAAATCAACTCTTTAAAAATTTCAGCAACGGGTTTTATATCATTTATTAGTCCTGCAATTTGTCCGATTTCGAGTTCTCCTTCCATCAAATCACCCTCAAACATACCGCGCTTTGCTCTGCGTTTGCCTAACAAATTTTCTAAATCTTCCTTTGTTGGATTTTTGCTATATAATTCTTGCAGGTCATCGTAAAATTTATTTCTAATTAGCCGAACGGGAGCTAATTCTTTCAAAGTTAGATAAGTATCACCTTCTTTAGTTGCTAAAATCATATTTTTAAAATTCTCGTGGGCAGAACTTTCAACCGATGCAGCAAATCGACTACCCATTTGAACTCCGTCTGCGCCAAGTGCCATTGCGGCTAAAATTCCACGGCCAGTTGCAATGCCGCCAGCGGCAATTAAAGGGATTTTGATTTGCTCTTTCACCATGGGAATTAATGTAAACGTAGTGGTTTCTTCTCGTCCATTGTGACCACCAGCTTCAAAACCTTCTGCAACAACAGCGTCAACGCTTGCTTCTTGCGCTTTCAAGGCAAATTTTGAACTACTTACCACATGCACTACGGTAATACCATTTTCTTTCAAAAAAGTGGTCCATGTTTTAGGGTTTCCGGCAGAAGTAAAAACAATTTTAACTCCTTCATCAACTATAATTTTCATTATTTCTTCGATGTTAGGATACAACATTGGCACATTTACTCCAAAAGGTTTTTCGGTTGCTTTTTGACATTTTTGAATGTGTTCTCTGAGCACTTCTGGGTACATTGAGCCTGCTCCTATCAGTCCTAATCCTCCGGCATTACTCACAGCGCTTGCCAATTTGTAACCGCTGTTCCAGATCATTCCGCCTTGAATAATTGGGTATTTTATACCGAAAAGTTGAGTGATTTTGTTCATTTAATATTGAAGTAAAATTATTTTTTTATAATTTTTCCGTTTTGATTGATTGCATTTGATTGAATGGAATACAGATAAACTCCATTAGAAAAACTATTCATATCAATAGAAAATAAATTTTTTGGAGATGATTTTTGTACTATCAACTGCCCCAATGCATTAAAAATACTGATGGTTACATTTTCAATCTTTTCAGGAAACAAAATAGTGAGATCGCCCTTAGTTGGATTTGGAGTCAAAATAAAATGAGAATGAGAAAAATTTTCTTTGGACAAAGCATTTGTTAAAGCCAAACTAAAATCTGGAATTCCATAACCAAATTGCGCCGTCGGAGTGGTGTAATTATCTGCAGAAGCTTTAATTAACTGTGTAATTTCTGCATTGGTTTTTGTTGGAAGTGCCTGCCACAAACATGCTACTAAACCAGCAGTTATTGGTCCAGAAAAAGACGTTCCGCTTGCCGTTACAATATTTCCATTTTGATTGCAAACTACTGCACTTTGTCCTTGAGCCATCACATCTGGTTTAACTCTTTGATCAAACGTTGGGCCAATAGAACTAAAAGCAGCATATTGTTCTGTCGAATTTACAGCGCCAACAGTCAATACATTCAGCGCATCTCCCGGAACAGCAATATGTGGATTGGTAGTTGTTCCAGAATTTCCAGCTGAAACCACTACAACCATTCCACGACTGAAAGCAAGATCAGCACCTTGTGAAATAAAAGATGTTATTCCATTCATATCTTCATAGGTATAGGAGTAACTGGTGTTATCATAATCAAAATAACCTAGCGAGGTATTGATTACATCAACTCCCAAACTATCAGCAGTTTCTGCAGCTTCGACCCAAAGTGATTCTTCAATAGGATTTTCTGAAAGAGCATCTTCACTTCTAAATAAATAATAAGCAGCATCTGGAGCA
>CALPKO020000131.1 GCA_943324165.2 Bdellovibrio sp. ZAP7
CGCCAAAATTCGTTTTTCGCCCAAAGGCGGCGCAAGCAAAAGTTGGCTCAAATTATTTGCAAAAACATCGATTGCAGTTTTGTCTGCTTTGGCTTTAAATTCCTGCAAAGTTTCGTTTGAAATTGCTGGTTCGAGCAAACGTTTATAGCTGTCTTTTATGGCTAATACTAGGTGTTCGGTCGTTTCGTTGTTCGATTTTATGATTTCTTTTTCGATAAAATGAATTGCTTCTTCGTTGTCAATGTTGGTGTTTAGTTTGATAAAACCTTCGTTTTCGGCACGCAACATCGCCAACAATCGGTGCGATGGCGCTTTAGATAAAGGTTCAGCCCAATCAAAATATTGTTTGAATTTTTGCGCTTCTTCTTCGTCTTGTTTTTTCTTCACGACTTTGGTTGAAACAACCGCATTTCGTTGGAACAATCGGCGCAGGTTTTTGCGAATAAAAACATTTTCGTTGATCCATTCCGCGATAATGTCACGCGCACCTTGCAGAGCTTCGTCTTCGTTTTTAACTTTTTCGTTGATGTATTGCGTCGAAACAAAATCGATGTTTTCGTTGCGTTGACTAAAAATTAGTTTAGCCAAAGGTTCCAAACCGTTTTCTCGCGCCACATCGGCACGGGTTTTTTTCTTCTTTTTATAAGGCAAATACATATCTTCTATTTCTTGCAAATCAAAGCTTTTGTCGATTTTAGCTTTCAATTCTGACGAAAGCTGTCCTTGCTCTTCGATGGTTTTTAAAATCGATGCTTTTCGTTTTACGATTTCGTCGAATTGTTTGGCCAATTTGGCGATGTCCTCAATCACTACCTCATCGAGATTGCCGGTTTGGTCTTTGCGATAGCGCGCAATAAATGGAATCGTGCAGTCTTCTGAAAGTAATTTTAAAGTGGCATCAAGCCCACCCAACCCTCCCGAAGGAAGGGCTTTTAGCGCTGGAATTTGACTGGATATGAATTGTATTTGGGTCATTGTATTGGAATTTTACCGCAAAGATGCAAAGGGTTTCGCAAAGTTCGCTAGGTTTTTTTAAAATTTTAAAAGGTTTTTTCGAAGTAAGAACTATTTATTTATTTTCGATTGAGCGCTATCAAAATTATGTCATTCATCCCACAAATTTAAAAACAGTTCGTTCTTTGTTAAAATAATCTTTTAAGAAAACCCTTCTAAAAATTTGAACTTTGGAATGGGTTTTTGTGGGTAATTGTCTATCGACTGAATACTAAAAGCTGAACACTGAAAACTACTTTAATCCTGCACTATAAAATCTTTAGAATCTTCTTCTTTCTTAAACTCGGGTTGAATGTTGATGTGGTTGATTTGAAATTCTCTAAATAAAACCGCTTCAATTTCATCTAACAAAATATTAAAATCGCTCATTTTTATATCTTCAGAACAATCTAAATGTGCTTCAAGGTGTAATTCGTCATCATTCAAATGCCAAACATGAATGTGGTGTAATTTGCTCACACCTTCAATTTTATGTACCTCCCGAACAATATCTGTGATGTTAATATGATCTGGTGTAAACAACATCAGCATTTTGGTAGAAGTTTTTATCAAATCGTAGCTCACATAGATTAAATAAAAAGCAATTAACATCGTCATTACACTATCTACCCAAAACCAACCATAAAAGTGCATTAAAATTCCACCCACCAAAACAGCCACGGAAGCCATCATGTCGGTTAGTAAATGTAAATATGCCGATTTCATGTTTAGATTGTGCTCAGAATCTTTTTTAAGTAATAACACGGAACCTCCGTTGACAACAATTCCTAAAAGTGCCAACCAAATTACGATTGTTGATTGAATTGGCTCTGGGTGAAAAAAGCGCAAAACGGCTTCATAAATCAAAATAAAAGCAACCACAATAAGTGTAATTGCATTGACAAAAGCAGCAATAAGTTCAGCGCGTTTATAGCCAAAAGTTTGGTCTAAAGATGCTTTTCTGCGAGATAATCTATTAGCAAATAAAGAAAAAATCAATGACAAAACATCAGAGAAGTTATGTAAAGCATCAGAAATTAAAGCAAAACTTCCAGAAACTATTCCACCAATAATTTGAGCGATGGTAATTACTAAATTGAGTAAAATAGAAAAAACTAAATTTTTTCCTTTCACTTCGTGTTTGTGGATGTGAGAATGGTTATCCAATATTTAAATTTATTTACAACTTATTTTGTTAACACGATTTTCGTGTCGACCACCTTCAAAATTTGTGTGTAAAAAAGCATCGACCATTTCTACCGCTTGCTCTATCGAAGTAAATCTTGCTGGGATACTTATAATATTGGCATTATTGTGTTGACGAGCTAAAATAGCTATTTCTTTTGTCCAACAAAGTGCGGCGCGAATTCCTTGGTGTTTGTTAACAGTCATATTTATTCCGTTGCCACTTCCGCAGATTACAATTCCGAAATCGGCTATTTTATTTTCTACATCTTTTGCAACGGGATGGCCAAAATCTGGATAATCAACACTTTCTAAACTATCGGTTCCGTAGTTAGTAATTTGATGATTTTTTGAAATTAAAAAATCGACAATTGCTTGCTTGTAAGCTGGACCAGCATGATCATTTCCGATAGCTATTTTCATGGTTGTTAATATAGAGTTGTACATTGCAAATTTATCATAAAGAAATCGTTTTGAACTACAAATAAGAATTAAATTTAAACAGTTGAAAATCAATTTATAATAAAAATACAAATCTTTATATTGTTATAATCCATTGAAAATCATTAATAAATACTTAATTTAAATGTTAATTACTTATGTTGTTAATAGCTTTTCTTAAATAACTGAAAATCAGTATAAGCAAAATCAACAACTTTTGTTAACAAGTTTAGAAAGATTTTTAGAAGTTTTTTTGAATTATTAAATTTAAAATCATAATCAAAAATTGCTATTAAAAAACCTAATTTAGTTTTGTGAATTTTTATAAAACTTATCAATATTTATTTTGGTTTTATTAACATATTTTAACATATAAACTTATTTACGAAATCAAATTTTTAAGTTTTTTAACGTTTGTTAATAACCATAAAAAGCAACTTAAAAATGAACTAGTTAATTCAATTTTGATATGTTAATAAATCGTTATAACAATGTAAAAGTAAAAATTACTTATAAATTTTAAAAAGTTATTCTACCTATTAACACACTATAATAACCACCAAAAAATTAAATTTTAGTTCTTTTTCTTTTTGTTATTTTTAATATATGTTCATAACTTTTGATTTTTTAATTAAGAATAACGAATGTTGATTTACGATTTTAGTGCAACTATTGTCGACTTCAAATTTTTATTATTTTACATTTTTATAAATCTAAAAAAGTTAATTTTAATAAATCTATTCTCTATTTTCTGTTTTCTCTTTTCTTATTCGTAATTTTATACAATATTATAAAACCAAAATGAGTAAAAAATTTAAAAATTCAGGAAATCAAGACAAAGATTTTACCACAAAAATCATAAAAATACTTTCACAAAACGCAAATAAAGCATTTAATTACAAACAAATAGCAGCTATTTTAGATTTAGATGATACCAAATCTAGGAATGAAATAATTAGGGATTTAAAAATTTTAGCGGCTACAAAAAAAATCATAGAATCCGAACCTGGAAAATATCTTGTAAAAGCCATTTCACAAGATTACTACGAAGGAACAATTGATATGACTGGCAGAAAAACTGCTTATTTCATTTGTGCAGAATTTGCAGAAGATGTTTTTATTCCTACCAACAACTTAAATCGGGCTTTAGATAAAGATAAAGTAAAAGTATATGTTTACAACCGAAGAAAAGGAAAACGTCCAGAAGGAGAAGTAATTGAAGTGGTTGAAAGAGCAAAAACAGATTTTGTAGGTGTAATTGATATTCAGAAAAATTTTGCTTTCGTTTCTACTGCAAATCCAAAAATGTATACGGATATTTTCATACCGAAAGACAAGTATAATGGCGCAGAAAACGGCGATGTCGTATTAGTTCATATCGAAGATTGGCCAAAAAAAGCGGACTCACCGTTTGGTTCTGTGATTAAAATTTTAGGAAAACCTGGCGAGCACAATACCGAAATTCACGCTATTTTAGCTGAATATGGACTTCCTTCAGAATTTCCGATAGAAGTAGAAACTTTTGCACAAAAAATAGATACTTCTATTCAAGAATCTGAAGTTAAAAAACGTCGTGATATGCGACAAATACTAACTTTTACTATTGATCCTAAAGATGCAAAAGATTTTGATGATGCGCTTTCATTTCAAGTTTTACCCAATGGAAATTACGAAGTTGGTATACATATTGCCGATGTTTCTCATTATCTTCAAGAAGGAACTATTTTAGATGATGAAGCATACAATCGCGCAACTTCAGTTTATTTAGTAGACAGAGTTGTGCCAATGTTACCTGAAGTTTTATCCAATTTTGCTTGTTCTTTGCGTCCGAATGAAGAAAAATATACATTTTCTGCCATTTTTGAATTGGATAAAAAAGCAACTGTAAAAAACAGTTGGTTTGGTAGAACAGTGATTGATTCTAATCAACGCTTTGCTTACGAAGAAGCACAGTATATCATAGAAAATCAAGAAGGAAATATTCCACTTGAAACTTCAATTACTGGTAGTGCTTACAAAGTTTCCGATGAAATTGTTTTCGCTACTTTGAAATTGGATGAATTAGCTAAAACTATGCGAGAAAAACGTATGAATGATGGTGCCATTTCGTTTGATAAAGTAGAAGTAAAATTCAATCTTGACGAAACAGGAAATCCTGAAGGTGTTTATTTTAAAATTGCCAGAGATGCCAATCATTTAATTGAAGAATTCATGTTATTGGCTAACAAAAAAGTATCAGAATTCATAGGAAGACAAAAAAAGACTTTTGTGTATAGAATTCACGACGAACCAAACGAAGAAAAGCTTTTAGCCATGCAAGAATTGATTAAAAAGTTTGGTTATGAAGTAGATTTTGGATCTGGTTCTGTTGCACAGGTTTTAAATAATTTGATGAAAGAAGTCAATGGTAAAAAAGAACAAAATTTAATTGATACTTTAGCTATTCGGTCGATGAGTAAAGCTAAATATTCTACTGATAATATTGGACATTACGGATTGGCTTTTGATTATTATAGTCATTTTACTTCCCCAATTCGACGTTATCCCGATGTGATGGTACATCGATTATTACAATTTTATCTCGATGGAGGAAAATCTGCAGATGCTGAATTATACGAATCAAAATCTATTCATTGTTCTCAAATGGAAGGTTTAGCTACAAAAGCCGAGCGAGATTCTATCAAATACATGCAAGTAAAATACATGCAAGACCATAAAGACCA
>CALPKO020000132.1 GCA_943324165.2 Bdellovibrio sp. ZAP7
ATTTTTGTTTTTGAGGGATCAATTGAAAAGTTGTAGCTTGTTTTAAAATTGGTTTTGTTGGCAATTGCTTTTGAAAATTCGCTTTTATAAAGGTCACAATCATCAAAAATCACTTCGGATATGTCTGCAGCCATAAAGTCTACGGCTACCAAACTGCAATTTTTGAAGTTTGTTCCTTTAATTTTTAAAGCATAAAATTTTGAAAAATCTAAGCAACAATCATTGAAAGCAATTTCAAAAATTAACTTATTACACATTGCAAAATTCACATCTTTAATTTCGCAATTATTAAAAGTTGCTGTTCTAAACGCGACATAATTAATTTTTGAGCCATTAAAATTACAATGGTTGAAAACACAATCGATAAAGGTAACTGAGACAAAAACACAAGCTGAAAAATCACAGTAGTCGAAAGTACAACACTCAAAATCAGAATGATTCAACTCGTCTTTGCTAAAAGATTTATTGTTGGAGGTTAAATCTAAAAAATAGTCTGATTTCAATTTTTTCTACAAAAATAGTTTTTTAAAATTCAGATTGATTTTTTTGATAGAAGTATTTCTACAAAGATTTTCTAAACATAAAAAAACGCAAATATCTTAAATTAAGATATTTGCGTAATTAAGTGACCTTGACTGGATTCAAACCAGTAACCTCTTGAGCCGTAATCAAGTGCGCTATTCAGTTGCGCCACAAGGCCTATTTTTGTGAGTGCAAATATAGGTTTTTTTATTTTTAAAGCAAAATGAAATTTAGAAATAATTTTAAATTTATGCTTTTAAAGACAATCCTAATTTGGTTGCTCTTTCCACCATAAAATCGTACGCTTCATTGTAGTCATTTGCAATTTCACCTTCTAAAATTGCCTCTTTGATGGCATCTTTCAAAATCCCTATTTCTTTCGATGGTTTCAAGTCGTAAAATTCCATAATTTGCTCTCCTGTAATAGGCGGTTGGAAATTGCGGATGCTGTCTTTTTCCTCTACTTCCACAATTTTTTGTCGCACGATTTCAAAATTGTTATGGTATTTTTTAAACTTTGATGGATTTTTAGTTGTGATGTCGGCTTCGCATAAAGTCATTAAATGTTCTACATCTTCTCCAGCATCAAAAACCAAACGGCGAACGGCAGAATCCGTCACAGTTTCTTGTGATAAAACAATAGGTCTTGAGCTCATTACAACCATTTTCTGAACAAATTTCATTTTTTGATTCAATGGCATATGAAGTCTTTCAAAGATTTTCTTCACCATTTTTCCTCCTAAAAACTCATGTCCATGAAAAGTCCATCCTTGTTTTTTGTTAAATTTTTTTGTTGGCGCTTTTCCGATATCGTGCAACAAAGCTGCCCATCGAAGCCAAACATCGTCTGTATTCTTGCAAATATTATCAACTACTTCGAGTGTATGATAAAAGTTGTTTTTGTGTGTGTGACCTTCAATTTCTTCTACATTGTTAAGTGCGGTCAATTCTGGTAAAATGATTTCTAAAAGTCCTGTTTTGAATAGCATTAGAAATCCAGAAGAAGGTTTTTCGGTAGATAAAATTTTATTTAATTCATCAACAATTCTTTCTCCCGTAATAATTTTGATTCTTCCGCAGTTGTTTTTGATGGAAATAAAACACTTTTCTTCAATCTCAAAGTTCAATTGCGTTGCAAAACGAATGGCTCGTAACATTCTTAACGGATCATCAGAAAAAGTAATGTCGGGGTCTAGTGGTGTTCGGATAATCTTATGTGCTATATCATTTAAGCCATCAAAAGGATTCAAAAGTGTTCCGTAATCAGATTTATTCAAAGAAATTGCTAAGGCATTTATTGTAAAATCTCGCCTTTTTTGGTCGTCTTCTAAAGTACCATTTTCAACGATTGGATTGCGACTTTCAAAATTATAGCTTTCTTTTCGGGCGCCAACAAATTCAATTTCAACTTCTTCAAACCGAAGCATTGCTGTGCCATACGTTTTAAAAACTTGCACTTTCGGCTTTTTAGGAAGTAAATCTGAAACTTTCAATGCCAATTCAATGCCGCTTCCAATGGCCACAATGTCTATGTCTTTTTTTGAATTTCTATTTAAAATTAAATCACGAACAAAACCACCAATCACATAACTTTCGATGTTGAGCGATTGACTTGCAGTAGCAATAATTCCGAAAATTGGATTATTCAGGTCGTTTTTATAATTCATTTTTATGCACAGATTTAAGCTAATTGTTCTTTATTTTCTGATCACTTTTACTTGATTATCTAAAGTAAGTTTTATGATTGTTGAAGGTTTTCCTGCTGTTTTTTCTTTGTACAAATTTACAACATAGTCCACACCATTTATAATTTCAATGTTGATTTCATTGAAATTTTTTGGAGTTGGTTGTCCAGAAAGATTGGCTGAAGTAGAAACCAATGGTTTTTTCATTCGTTCTAATAATTTAAAGCAAAATGGTTCTTTGACTATCCGCATTCCCAATGAATTGTCTGCTGCAATGATATTTTTTGCCACATTGCGAGGTTGATCAAGGATGACAGTTGTAGGATGCTCTGATAAATCCAAAATTTGCCAAGCTGTTTCAGGTATTTCTTTAAAAACATTATAAACCATTTTTTCACCATTCATCAAACATATCATGTTGTGATTTTCTGTGCGTTTTTTTAATTTATAGATTTTTTCTACCGCTGCTTCATTAGTAGCATCGCAGCCAATTCCCCAAACAGTGTCTGTCGGATAAAGAATGATTCCACCATTTTTTATCACTTCATAAGCATTAAGGATTTCTTCTGTCATATTATAATTATTGTTTTATTGAAAAAATCCTTTGTAAACATTATAAATAACATTTTACAAAGGATTAAATATAATTGAGATTTCAGTTTGAATAAAAAGAAATGCTATTTATTTTTAAAATAATTCTCTTCCTGCAAAGTGAAATGCACCTTCGATTGCTGCATTTTCATCGCTATCAGAACCGTGAACCGCATTTTCGCCAATTGAAGTTGCGTAAGCTTTTCTGATAGTTCCTTCTGCTGCGTCGGCTGGATTTGTAGCTCCGATTAACGTTCTAAAATCTTCAACTGCATTTTCTTTTTCTAGAATTGCAGCAACAATTGGTCCTCTTGACATGAATTCTACCAATTCGCCATAAAATGGTCTGGCTGCGTGAACTGCATAAAATGCTTGAGCATCTGCCACTGTCAATTGCGTTAATTTCAAAGAAACAATTTTGAAACCACCATTGGTTATCATTGCTAAAATATTTCCGATGTGTCCGTTTGCGACAGCATCTGGTTTAATCATTGTAAATGTTCTGTTAGTTACCATTTTGAGTTTTTATTTTTTTTGCAAAAGTAAACATTTTATTATTACTTCTTAGCAAATAAATTAAATAAATCGATGAATTACTAAGGTTTTGATAAGTTTGAAGGATCTGCTTTTAGTAGTCTTTTAAATTTGTTCTACAATTTTCTACGTAAAATTAAATCTTTTACAAATCAATTCTTTATAAAAGATTTAGTGGAAAATAGGGGAGTTGTTACTCACTTTCAATTAGTCCTATTAATTTACTTTAATTCCTCAAACTTAGCTTTCATGGTTGGATTTCCGGTAGTTAATTTCTTAATGGTTAAATCTTCCGCTTTGTTGTTGGCTAATCGCAGGTTATTGACTGATGCTAGCAACGCATCTTTTGTTTTTTGTAAATGGTCCATTGTTTTGTCTATTTCATCAATGGCGGTTTTGAACTGTCTGCTTGCCAAGTCGTAGTTTTTGGCAAAGCCCTCTTTGAATTTAGTGATGTTGTCTTCAAAGTGGGTGATGTCGATGTTTTGATTTTTTATCAAACTCAATTCTGCTTTGTATTGCATTGAGTTCATCGAAGCGTTGCGAAGTAACGTTATAATCGGAATAAAAAACTGAGGGCGCACCACATACATTTTTGGGAATCTGTGAGAAACATCTACGATGCCAGTGTTGTAATAGTCGCTTTCTGCTTCGAGTAAAGAGACCAATACTGCATATTCGCACTTCTTTTCGGTTCTGTCTTTGTCTAACTCTTTAAAGAAATCTTCATTTCTTTTCTTGCTAGCGGTAGCATCGGATTCATTTTTCATTTCAAACATGATGGAAATGATTTCATTGCCATGGACGTCGTTTTCTTTGTAGATAAAATCGCCTTTGCTGCCTGAGCTGGAATTGTTGTCTTTTTCGAAGTAAGCGTTTTGAAATGCGGTTGCTCTGAGTTTGTTGAATTCGGTTTCGCAATGGAGCTCTAGTGTTTCCCCAATCATTTTGGTGGAAAGTTTGAGCTTCATGTCTTTCACTCGTTCAATTTCATCATCTTTAAATTTGATAATGTCTTTTGCAGCTTGCAGCTCAGTTGAAAATTGCTGTTTTAAAGCACTTTCCAGGTTTTGCTTTTCTAACTCTTTTGTCTTAACGTCATTGACCAATGCGTCGCGTTCTTTCTCAATATTTTGAACGGCCTCTGTCACCGACAGTTGTTTCTGCAATTCGGCATTGTCTAATTTGGCTTTGATTGTAGCAATCTCTGCTTCTTTGGCCGCTTTTATGTTGGAAAGCTCGATGTCTTTTTTGGTTAAATCGCCTTGCAGTTGATTTCTTAAAGTGGCTTCTGCTAATTTTACCGCACTTTGTTTTTCATTTTCGGCGAGTTGCAGTCGGCTTTGTACTTCTTCTTGGAATTGCTGGTCGCGCACTTGTTTGGTGATAGCAGCAAATCCTGCTTCGTCAACTTTAAAGGCGGTTTTGCAGTTGGGACAAATAATTTCGTTCATGTGGTTTTGGTTTGTTGGGTGGAATTATTAAGCAACCAAAAATAGTGAAAAAAAATGCTTTTGCAATGGCTACTAAAATAAATAGGAGAATGCCAAATGTTTTTGTGGTTAGTCATTTTGTTGGGTACGGATTGCACTTGAGCGAGTTCGATAAACAAATGGCCATTTCAATTTCTGACAGTGCAAATGGTATGCTAATTATTTGTAATTTTTTCAAAGTAACCTATTTTTTCAAAAATATTATTTTGAGTCAATAAGGTGACCGATTTTTTTAAAAATATTTTAATGGTCACATCAACGTGACCAAATTTTAAAATTAATTTTTATGGTCACAAAAAATTTAAAAAAAAAGACATAAATGTCAATTGGTACTTTGGGTTTTAAATTTAAAAGATTATTTTTCACACATCTCAAACACCCAACTCTTTTGGTTTTATACTAAAAACGATTTTAATTATTATGATATCGAGCTGAAAATGGTGGATGGGGTGGAGGTGTTGTAGTGGGAAAAAAATGAAAAAATATTCAATTTGAGTTCTTCAATTACAAGTTAAA
>CALPKO020000133.1 GCA_943324165.2 Bdellovibrio sp. ZAP7
AGTTTTAAATTAATTGCAACTTGTGTCCCTAAAGATACTGACAAAGACGGAATCGCCGATCAATTAGATGCAGACAGCGACAACGATGCCATACCTGATAACATTGAGAACTTAGGGCAAAATTTTGTTGTTCAACCATTTATTGATGCCAATAATAACGGATTAAATGATGTCAACGAACAACCATTAATTGCACCAATAGATACGGATAATGACGGCGTTTTTGATTATGTGGATTTAGACAGCGACAATGATGGAATTTACGACTTAGTTGAGTCTGGACAGAATGTAATTGATGCCAATAATAATGGAGTAATTGATGGAAATCCTGCTACTTTTGGAAGCAACGGATTGGCCAATTCAATCGAAACTACTCCTAATTCTGGTATTTTAACAACACCTATTTCTAATATGGATGTGGATAATTTTTTAGATTACTTAGATCTCGACACAGATAATGACACTTGCTTAGACGTAACAGAAGCTGGATTTTTAGACCAAAATTTAGATGGTGTAATTGGCAACAATCCGATATCGGTAAATACCGAAGGGATTGTTACCTCTGCAACAAATGGTTACACCACCCCAAATAGCGATTATGATACTGATGGATTAATTACTATTAACACACAACCCGCAAGTCAAACTTCTTGCGATGCAGGAACTGTTTCTTTCACATTAGCAACTAATTCAATTAGTAGTTATCAATGGCAAGAAAGTACAGATGGGATTACTTACAATAACATTTCGGAAGGTGGAATTTATAGTGGTACAAATACAGCTAATTTGACCTTAACAGGAATAACTTATGCTATGAATGGAAACAAATACCGCGTATTTTTGTCTAAGAACGGAAATACTTGTGGAAAAAACTCTGATGGTGCAATTTTGAATATTTTGGCGCGTCCAAATCTAGTGGCTGTTTCAACACTAGTGCAATGTGAAGATGATCTTAATGGTCTTGCGGATTTTAATTTGGTACAAAAAGAACCTTTGATCTCAACCAATTCAGCTAACGAAACTTTTACTTATTTTAAAAATGAAATTGCTGCAAAAAACAATGATTTAAATTTTATTATTTCAAATCCTAATGCCTACAACAACAGTAACGGAAATACCGTTTGGGTTAGAGCTGTAGACAATATTACACTTTGTTTCAATACAGCAAGGTTAGATTTAATTGTCGCTAGTACACAAATTCCAGCAGGAACTTCTTGGAATTACTTCAAATGTGATGATTTTATAGATGCAATAAATGATGATAGAGATGGCATTACAAAATTCGATTTTAGTAATGTTACGGCACAAATTAACCAAATTTTACCTTCTACTTCAAGTTATATAATTAAATATTATAAAAACGAGGCAGATGCTAACGCCGAAACTGATGCGAATGGAAATTCATTAGAAATATCTCAAGTGCTTACTGACCCAATTAATATTTCAAATTACAGAAATACAAGTCCAAACCAGCAATCTATTTGGGTGAGAGTTGACGGGACAGCAAATAATTCATGTTATGGACTTGGGCCTTACATTAATTTAACTGTTGAAGCTTTACCAATTGCTACACCAATCTCACTTCCTGTTTTTTGCGATGACAACCCGAGAGATGGTATTGTAAACCACAGTTTTGATACTTCAATGGTAGAATCGATGATATTAAATGGGCAAAGTTTAAATGATGTAAAAATTGAATACATGGATGCAAATAATGTCGTTTACACACAATTGCCAAATCCATTTTTGTCTGAAACACAAAATATCAACATAAAAGTAACAAACAAAAGAACCAATGATCCTGATGGAGCTTGTTATGACGAAACTGTTTTGGCTTTAAAAGTTGATGCAAAACCATTTGGTGACCCGATTTATATTACGCCAGAATGTGATGAAAACCCAAACGATTCAGAGGCAACTTTTAGTTTTGACACTTCAACGATTCAAGCTGGATTAGTTGGAATACAAACTGGTTTTGACATAAAATATTTCGATGAAAATAATGCGGAAATATCAAGTACTTTACCAAATTCATTACCCAATCCATTTGTAACAAAAACACAAAGGATTAAAGTAATTGTTGAAAATCCACTGAATGCTACTTGTAACGCCGAAACATTTATTCAGTTTACTGTCAATTCATTACCAAATATAGAATTGAACAATGACGAAATTATTTGTACCGGAATTGTCAACCAATCCGTAAAACTAGATGCAGGTTTATTATCTGGTTTTCCTTACAATTATAGTTATGTTTGGTATAAAGATGGGAACTTATTGTCTGGAATCAATGACTATTATTACACCGTTAGCGATGATGGAGTTTATACAACGTTGGTTAAAAATTTCTTTACAGGCTGTGAAAGAACACGAACAAACACTGTAACTTTTTCGCAATTGGCCACAATTACAGATGTATTAATTACGGATTTAACCGATAATGCTACGGTCGAAATTATACCATCTGGATTAGGAACTTATGAATTCAGCATTGACCTTCCTGACGGGCCATTTCAAAGTTCGTCATTTTTTAAAGATGTAAATCCTGGCATTCATACTGTTTATGTTCATGACATCGGAAGATGCGGAACAGCAGAAAAAATGATTGCAGTGCTTGGTGCACCAAAATTTTTCACGCCTAACGGCGATGGCTATAATGATACTTGGAAAGTTTTAGGAATTAATTCTGTTTTTTATAAAAATTCTAAAATGTTTATTTTTGATCGTTTTGGCAAAGTCGTAAAAGAAGTTGCCGGCAGAAACGAAGAAGGTTGGGATGGAACTTATAAAGGTCAGCCACTTCCTGCCGACGATTATTGGTTCGTTTTGAACGTTGACGATGGTCGAACTGCTAAAGGACATTTTGCTTTAAAAAGATAAATCTTCAAAAAAAATGTGATAAATTTGAGCTTAATTTTCTACTACTTATGAAATTTAAGCTCAAATTTATTGTTTTATACTTGTTCTTCTTCAACACTATTTTTGCGCAAAGTGATTGTGCAGATGCGATTGTAGTTTGTGGCAACACCGGATTTTCAGGACTAACAGCAAATGGAGCTGGTTTAGATGAAATTAGTGCACTTGCTTCTTGCGGAAGTGGAGAAAACAATAGCATTTGGCTCAAGTTACTAATTAGTACCTCTGGCACACTAGGTTTTACGCTCATACCGCAAAATAATGATATCAATGTAGATTTTGATTATTTTCTTTTCGGACCTAATGTTTTGTGCAATAATTTAGGAACAACAATTAGATGTTCTACTACAAATCCCCTGGCAAGTGGGCAAGCCAATAATCATACTGGAATGAACGCCAATGAAACTGATACTTCCGAAGGCCCGGGACAACTCGGAAATAGCTTTCTTAAATGGTTGACGGTTGCGGCTGGTGATGCTTATTATTTAGTGATTGACCGACCTATTGGAAGCAGCAATTTTTCAATTCAATGGACAGGAACAGCTACCTTTAATTCGCCTCCGACTATCAATTTACCAACTGGCACAGCACTAAATTTAACTAAGTGTGATAATGATTTGGTGTATGATGGAAAAACAAATTTCGATTTAACTGAAAACAATGCAGTTATTATTAATACACAACCTAATGTTGCGGTAACTTATCATTTGTCTCAAAACGATGCTACAACCGGAGAAAATCCTATTAACACAAGCTTACCTTTTAAAAATACTGTAAATCCACAAATTTTATTAGCCAGAATCACCAATAATTCTTCTGGTTGCTTCAACACTACTGCATTCAATTTAATAGTTTATCCAGAAATCATAATTCCAAATGACAATTTTTCTAAATGCGATGATGCCTTTGATGGAGATGCTGCCAATGGCAAAGCAACTTTCGATTTAAATGAAGTGGGCAATTCTCTTTTTAATAATCAAAATATTGATGGATTGACTTTTGAATACTATAAAAATCAATTTGATGCTCTTTCAAACTCTTCTTCTTTGGGTCAATTTTTCAACAATACCATTCCAAATCAAGAAACTATTTTTGTTAAAGTTACTAATGCAAATGGTTGTTTTAAAATCAAAGAAATTTTCTTAAACGTAATTGCTGTACCTACAAAAATGACAGTTACTCTAACCCAGTGCGACACTATTTTAAATCCAGATGGAATAACACTTTTTAATTTATCTCAAGCTGATCAATTGTTTCTAAATGGAGATACCAATTTATCTGTGAGTTATTTTGAAAATATTCAGCAAGAACAAAACAATATTCAACTTAATACTTCATATGCGAATCAATTTAATAATCAACCTATTATTGCCAAAATCACCAACTTAACAACTAAATGTTCAACGAACAGTCAATTGATTTTGAAAGTAAATTTATTAACTGCTCAAAACATACTTCCACTTGAAGAGTGCGATTTGCAAAACCAAGAAAATGGATTGGTTACTTTTGATTTGTCTGCGACACAAGTGACCGTAACTCCGACCCAAAATGCAAACTTCTATCCTACAATTAATGATGCCTTATTGGAACAAAATAAAATTATAACGAATTTTACCAATTATCCAAATGTCGTTCCATATGCAGACAGTGTTTTTGTAAGAATTGAAGACAACAATTCGTGTTCTGGCATAAGCGAACTAAAATTGATGGTAAATAAATTACCAGATATTAACCCAACAAGTTCATCTGATATTTATATTTGCACCAACTTGCCTACCCGATTTGAAACAATCGATGCCGGAATCATAAGTGGTTCGCCATTTTCATTTGCCTACCAATGGTATTTGAATGGCAACCCTATTTCGAACAATTTTGAAAGTACAAATATAAATGCTGCAGGAATTTATACCGTAGATGTTCGCAATGCAAAAAATTGCGTTAAAACTAGAACTATCGAAGTAAAAGCTTCTAGCGATGCCACATTTAAAGAAATTTTAATTATTGATGGCACTTTAAGCGAAAATACGGTAACAGTGAACTTAATCGATAGCATTGGCTACTACGAATACAGCATTGACGATGCAGATGGACCATTTCAGCAATCCAATTTTTTTGATAATGTAAATCCAGGAATTCACACCGTTTTTGTAAATGACACGAATGGTTGCGGATTGGTAGGACGTACCATTGCCGTTATAGGATTTCCAGCTTTTTTCACTCCAAACGGCGATGGATACAATGATTTTTGGCTAATTAAGGGTGTAGATAAAGTTTTTAACAGCAACAGCAAAGTCTTTATTTATGACCGTTTTGGAAAGTTAGTAAAAGAAATTGCAGCGAGAGATTCAAAAGGTTGGGATGGAAACTATCAAGGAACTCCACTTCCTTC
>CALPKO020000134.1 GCA_943324165.2 Bdellovibrio sp. ZAP7
AATCAACTTGCTATATATCCAAATCCTGTTAAAGGTTTATTGCAAATCGACAATCAAGAAGTTATAAAATACCAATTATTTAATGCTGTTGGTGTTGAAATTAAAAACAATACTTTGTTAATTGGTGGTTCTATAGATTGTTCGAACTTGTCAACTGGTTTTTGTATTTTGAATTTAGAAAACCAAAGTGGGGAGCAAAAAGTGGTTAAGGTTTTGAAAGAGTAAATAGCTTATCTTATAAAACCATGAAAAAAATAGTCTTTTTTATACTCTTGATTTTTCCTTTTTTAATTAAAACTCAAATTATTAATTTTCCTGATGCCAATTTCAAAGCAAAACTTTTGCAATCATCACCATCTAGTATTATTGCACAAACAGGTTGGTTTGGTACTTATGCTGGTCAACAAATTAAAATAGACAGCAATAGCGATGGCGAAATTGACCAAAATGAGGCATTGCAAGTGACACAATTGATTATTAACGGTTCATCTATTAGTAATGTTACTGGTTTAGAATATTTTGCAAATTTGAGAGTTCTACTAATAAGTAATAATTCCGTTTCTTCTTTTTACTTTCCTAGTTTAGTATATTTATATACTTTGTATATTGGCAACAATCAATTGACAAGCCTTGATGTTTCCAACTATCTAGATTTGACTTATCTTATTTGTCAAAACAATCAGATCACTTCTTTTGACTGCTCAATGCTACCCAATTTAAAAAATGTGTATTGTGGTCATAATTTAATCAGCAGTTTAGATTTTACTAATAATCCTTTGTTTGAAGATTTGGGGTGTGAGTACAATCCCAACCTTACGAGCATAAAGATAAAAAACAACCACACCCAATTATTTGGCAGTCAAACACAGTTACAGCAATGCTGGGGTGGCAACCCCAATTTAAACTACATCTGCGCCGATGCTTCGGAGATTCCTGCATTGCAGAGTTTTTTGGCTAGTTGCAACATCACGCAAACTATTACAATAGATTCGGCATGTGCGCTGGGTGTTGATGGGTTTAATGAAAGGGAGGTTTCTGTTTTTCCTAATCCTAGCAATGATGTGGTGTATCTCGACAATACCAACAATTATTTTAAATCTGTTCAGGTCTATAACAGCATCGGGCAATTAATCAGTACCCAGAAGATTGGGGTTGCTGCTAGTGCTAGCATCGACCTTAGTGGCTATAGCAAAGGCGTGTATCTTTTGAACTTTCAAGGCGAAAAAGGAAGTAAATGTTGTAAGGTGGTTAAAGAGTAGGGAAATGTTTCAAAGTTAGTGATAACAATAATATTTTATTTAACTGTTTGAAAAACATATTATTTACAAAAAAACAGCCCTTCAGCCATGGATTCCTCCTTTATCGGAATAACAGGAGGGCTTGCAGCAAAGGAGAATCAATAGAATTGAAATAACTGTCCTTATTACTGCAATAATTATTTTAAAAATTGCATCACCAATTCAAAAAACAACTTCGGGTTTTCCGCATGAAGCCAATGCCCAGCATTAGGAACTGTTGCTATTTCTGCGTTTGGGAAATGTTTTATAATTCCTTCAAAATCTTTGTCTTTGATGTAACTAGAATTTCCTCCTCTAATGAATAAGGTTGGTTTATCAAAAAGATCGTTTTCTGAAAGTGGCTTTCCTATGGCATCATAATCTAAATTAAACGCTTTCAAATTAAAGCGGAAATCGAGTTGTCCTGGCTCTTTCCAAAACAAACTTTTCATCAAAAATTGAATTGTATCATTCTCTGAAATATACTTTTTTAAGATTAATTCTACTTCGCCACGACTTGGCTTTTGGGAAAAATCAACGGCATTCAATCCTTTAAAAATCTCTTGATGATGCGGTCTATAATATTTCGGACCAATATCTGCAACAATTAATTTGTCAACTAAATTCGGATTTGAAACCGACAAAAACATAGCTACCTTTCCGCCCATTGAATGTCCGAGAAGGTTTATATTTTCTAAATTATGCTCTTTGCAATAATCCAACACATCTTGCACCATTACTTCATAATTAAACTCATCAGCATGAAAACTCCTGCCGTGATTGCGCAAATCCAACAAATGAACTTCAAATCCTTCATTTGCAAATTGAGCTCCTAACGTTTTCCAATTGTCGGACATTCCTAAAAATCCATGTAGAATCAACAACGGTTTGCCTTCTCCTTCTATTTTTGAATACAACATTACTTCAACTTATTTAAATACATATTTACAACATTATCTAAACCCAGATAAATGGCTTCTGAAATCAGCGCATGACCAATAGAAACTTCCAACAAATTGGGTATGTTTTGCTTAAAAAAAGCAATGTTTTCTTGACTCAAATCGTGTCCAGCATTTATTCCTAAACCTAATTCATTGGCTAAAATGGCTGCATTTCGATAAGCATCAATTCCATTTTTATTTCCCAAACCATATTCGTGAGCAAAAGCTTCTGTATAAAGTTCGATTCTCTCCGTTCCAATCGCCTTAGCACCTTCAATCATTTCCAAATTTGGATCAACAAAAATCGATGTTCTAATATTATTTCTTTGAAATTCTTTTACAATTTCAGACAAATAATCCTTGTGCTTTATCGTGTTCCAACCTGCATTGGATGTAATGGCATCATCCGCATCGGGAACCAAAGTAACTTGCGTTGGCTTTATCGCCAAAACCAAATCTATAAATTTAGGTTCTGGATTTCCTTCTATATTGTATTCCGTGTAAACAATTGATTTCAAATCTCTGGCATCTTGGTAACGAATATGGCGCTCGTCTGGTCGCGGATGAATCGTAATACCTTGCGCACCGAATTTTTGAATGTCAGCAGCCACTTTCAACAAATCTGGTACATTTCCACCGCGGGCATTTCTTAAAGTTGCAATTTTATTAATATTTACACTTAATTTTGTCATTTTTGATTGTTTAAATAAACGGTTTTTTAAATTTTCTCACAAAAATACAAACAAACCCGCTCTTTTGAAGTAAATTTTGATTAATTTGCATCGATTATTGACTCTTTTCTATGACGCCACTTTCAGATTATATAAACAACGATTTTAAAGCAATCGAAAGTTCAGAAAATATTGCCAAAGTGCAAGATTTTTTTGCAGAAATCAATTTCTCTCACTTTCCAATTATTGAGGAAAATATTTATATTGGTTGCATTGGAGCAGATGATGTTGATAATTTTGATACTGATAAAAAGGTTGCGAACTATCGCTATGCCCTTGAGGGCTTTTTTGCCAGAACCAGCATGATTTGGATTGATGTGATGGAAGTTTTTGCTAGAAATCACACCAATATAATGCCTGTTTTGGATGAAGAAAATCGTTATGTTGGGTATTATGAAATTAATGATGTAATTAACTTTTTCACCGAAACACCATTTTTAAAAGAACTAGGAAATATCATCATTATAGAAAAACCAGTTGCAGATTATTCGATGGCGCAGATTACACAAATTATAGAAAGCAACAATGGCAAACTTTTGGGTGCTTTTATATCTAGTTCAACCTTTGATAAAATTCAAATTACTGTGAAAATTGGTTTGGGAACAATCAACGAAATTTTGCAAACTTTTCGTCGGTATGATTACGAAATTATTTCCAATCATAAGGAAGACAATTATTTAACAAATTTAAAGGAACGTTCGGATTATTTAGACAAATACCTAAATATTTAAAAAATGAAAGTAGCTATTTACGGACAATATTATCAAAATAGTACAGAGCCAATTATTCGCGATATTTTTGTTTTTTTCAACCAAAAGAATGTCGAAATGGTTATTGAAGCCGATTTTTTGACCATGCTCTATGAAAAAGAATTGGTTAAAAAAGAATATAAAACTTTTCAATCAAACGATGAGTTAGACAACACTTTTGATATGATGATTAGCATTGGCGGCGACGGAACTATCCTGCGCGCAGCAACTTTAGTGCGGAATTCCGGTGTTCCAATATTAGGAATTAACGCAGGTAGGTTGGGATTTTTAGCCATGGTTCAAAAGGAAGAAATTGCCGTTTTTCTTCAATTGGTTTTAGATAAAAAATACACCATTTCTGAAAGAAGTTTACTCAGTTTATCCACTTTTCCAACTATTGAAACTACTGAAGATATTGATTTTGCAATGAATGAAATCTCGGTTAGCCGCAAAGATACAGCCTCGATGATAACAATCGAAACTTATCTCAACAACGAATTTTTGAATTCCTATTGGGCAGACGGACTAATTATTGCAACTCCAACAGGTTCAACAGGTTATTCTATGAGTTGTGGCGGACCAATACTTACGCCAGATGTAGAGAGTTTTGTGATAACGCCTATTGCTCCACACAATTTAAATGCTCGACCATTAGTTATTCCTGATAAAACTGAAATTCGATTAAAAGTTACCGGTCGCGAAGAAAACTACTTGTTGTCTCTAGATTCTAGAAGCACTACGGTTAAAAATGATACGGTTTTAACCATCAAAAAGACCAATTTTCATATAAAAATGGTTGAAATTTCAGAAGAAACTTTCTTAAAAACACTTCGAAAAAAACTACTCTGGGGCGAAGACAAAAGAAATTAAGCCAATAAAAGTGAAACCCAAACACAATTTTTAAAGAAAAAAGCGTTTAAAGGCTATCGAATCGAAATTTTTGCTAGCTAAAAATGGTGCCTTTTTTAAATAATAACGATATTTAATAGAATCACTATTGATAAGTTGTTAGATTTATTATCTTTGCACGCTATTTTCAAAACCATGAAAAGACAATTTTTTATTTGTTTATGCATCTTACTATTTAATTTTATGAATGCACAAATTCATGAAATTGGTCTATTTTTAGGCGGAAATAATTTTATAGGTGATATTGGGAAAACAACTTATATCAATCCAAATGAATTGGCTTATGGCGTTTTATACAAATGGAATAGAAGCACAAGACACACTTGGAGAGCATCTTATATTCAGGGAAAAATTACCGGAAATGATTCCGAATCTGCAGCGCCGAATAGAAATTTACGAGGTTATAGTTTCGAAAATACAGTAAAAGAATTAACGTTAGGACTTGAATTTAATTTTTTTGAGTTTAATTTACATGAATTAAAGCAACAAGTAACCCCTTATGTTTTTGGCGGTTTAAGTCTTATGCAATATGAAGGTTTGTTTTTCAAAAATGGCCAACCTACAGCTGATGCTAACCGTGGAAACGCGGCAATTCCGATGATAGTAGGCGTAAAATCGAATATATCGCCCAAATTGATTTTAGGATTTGAAGTGGGTGCGCGTTATACATTTGCCGATGATTTGGATGG
>CALPKO020000135.1 GCA_943324165.2 Bdellovibrio sp. ZAP7
CCTTTTAGGAAAACATTTTTGTAAATCCCATTTTCTTTTTCAAATGAAACTTCTAATTTTCCGCCTTCAACATTGATTTTTATATTGTTGCTGGACGTTTTTCCAGTTGCATTCATCGCGATTGCTACTGCCGTTGCACCTGTACCACAAGATAAAGTTTCGTCTTCAACACCACGCTCGTAGGTCCGAATTGAAAATTCATCATTTGCAATTTGTTTTACAAAATTAACATTACTGCCAATTTTCCCATATAAATCTGAATAACGGATTTGAGCACCTAGATTTTTAATGTTCAAACTTTGTAATTCTTCAACAATTTGAACATGATGTGGAGAGCCTGTATTTAAAAATACATAATCATCTGTGATTTTAACTTGCTCAACATTTTTCATTTGAAGCGAAACGGTATTTTCTTCATCAATATTGGCAAAATGCGAACCGTCTATAGCTATAAATGTAGTTTCGTTTTTTATAATATTTAACTTTTTTGCAAAAGCAACTATACACCTTCCTCCGTTTCCACACATGGAACTCTGGTTGCCATCAGAATTAAAATAAACCATTTTAAAATCAGCATTTTCATCATTTTCTAACAAAATCAAACCATCAGCACCTATTCCAAATTTTCTGTCACATAAATTTTTTATTAATTTGGTGTTCTCTTTTGAAAAACAAAGAATTCGATTGTCAATCATCACAAAATCGTTGCCTGTACCTTGGTATTTGTAAAATTCGATTATCATTTTTTAAATTGTATACTACAAAAGTACAACTATTAATGAAAAGTTAAACGTTGTTAAACGAGCGTTAAACAATTTTTGCCAAAAGAAATTAAATTTAATTTTACAATTAAATAACTAATATATATATATAATAAAATGAAAAGATTTGGAAGTTTATTTCTTGTCGCCTTGTTAAGTGGAGCAACTACACTTGGCGCGTATAAAGTTTTATTCAGCGATGAAAATTCAAAATCAATCGTTACAGTTGCACCTGAAAATTATAGCAGAAATGTTGGTTTTGGCGCAGAAAACATTGATTTTACGACTGCAGCAGACAAAGCTATACACACTGTTGTACACGTAAAAAATGTTTCAAGACGAACCGTTTCTAATCCGATGCTTGAATTTTTTTACGGTTATAGCGGAAGTCAACAACAAGAGCAAGTTGGAACTGGTTCTGGTGTAATTATTTCTGAAGATGGTTATATCGTAACCAACAATCATGTAATTAAAGATGCTTCTGAAATTGAAATCACTTTGAACAACAAAAAAACATATAAAGCAAAATTGATTGGAACCGATAACAAAATGGACATTGCTTTGTTGAAAATTGACGCTGATGCTAAATTGCCTTATTCTTCATTTGCAGATTCAGACAATGTGAAAGTAGGCGAATGGGTTTTGGCGGTTGGAAATCCATACAATTTAACATCAACCGTAACTGCAGGAATAGTTTCAGCAAAAGCAAGAAACTTAGACACCAACGGAATGCAATCTTTTATTCAAACAGATGCAGCTGTAAACCCTGGAAATAGCGGTGGTGCTTTGGTAAATACGCATGGCGAATTAATCGGAATTAACACCATGATTTCGTCTCAAACAGGATCGTATGTCGGTTATTCTTTTGCAGTTCCGTCAAATATTACAAGAAAAATCATTGAAGATATTATGGAATTTGGCAATGTCCAACGCGGAATTTTAGGAATTCAAGGTGGAGAACTAAATGGAGTTACCTCTAAAGAATTAGGGATTAAAGAAACCGAAGGGGTTTATGTTAAGAAGGTAGATAAAAATTCTGGTGCTGAAAAAGCTGGATTATCAAGTGGAGATATTATTGTTAAACTAGACAATCAAAATGTGAGCACTTTTGCAGATTTAACGGGTTATATCAATACAAAACGTCCGAATGATAAAATACTGGTAACTTTTTTAAGAAAGGAAAATACTTACACAGTTGCTGTGACTTTGTCGAAAAACGATGTGGTTAGCACTGAATTTAAAGGAATCGAATTAGAAAATATTAATGCGGCGGACAAGAAAAAATATAGGATTGATCATGGTGTAAAAATCAAAGACTTAAATAATGAACGATTAAATCAATACGCGAATGATCTAAAAGGTGGAATCATTTTGAATATTGGAGGTGCAGAAGCAACTGATGTCGAAACGGTTTCCAAATTAATTTCAAATATCAATGATTCACAAACAGTTCAAATGGAATTGATTACCTTAAATGGACAATTAATCAGAATTATTCTCTAAAAAATTCATCTTACTTATCTAAAAAAGTCGATTTTTAATAATCGGCTTTTTTTATGAGAAAAAAAATTTACGAAATCGTTTTCGTAAGTCATTTAAAGTTTTAATTTTGCAAAAAAATTAATTCAACTACAAATCTTTTTAATGATGAACAATACCATTTCTTACGAAAAAGAACTCAATTTTCAATCGGACAGGCGTCGAGCTGGTGTGGAATTAATTAAAATTATCAGCGATTTGTGGTACGAAAAGTCTATTGAAATGGTGCTTTTTCGCAATCAATTGTTAGACAAAAATGTGAGCGAAATTATCAATCTCCATGAATACGCAGGCGAGTTTGTTGGGAAACCAATTTCAATTTTTGATTCTGTTGAAATTGCCAAAGCCATTTTGTCGTTAGACCTGCCTCCTTCGAAATTAGATGTCGGAAAACTAACTTTTGAATTTCATCTTGAAAATGATAAATACTCAAATGTAAAATCATTCGTGGTTGATCAATTAAAAAATGCCAAAGACACCCAAGATATTCAACCTAAAGATGTTGTTTTATATGGTTTTGGACGCATCGGCAGACTTTTGGCAAGAGAAATGATGTCTAAAATGGGAAAAGGCAATCAATTAAGATTAAGAGCAATTGTTACCCGAGACAAAAATGACAGTGAAACTTTAGAAAAAAGAGCTTCCCTTTTGAGATACGATTCTATTCACGGCGATTTTCAAGGTTCGGTAACTGCTGATCTTCAAAATAATGCTTTGATTATTAACGGTACAACTGTTCACATTATCACTGCGAACAGTCCTGAAGAAATCGACTACACCGAATTTGGCATCGAAAATGCTTTGCTTATTGACAACACTGGTGCTTTTACCACAAAAGAAGCTTTATCAAGACATTTAACTTCCAAAGGAATTGCTAAAGTTTTGTTGACCGCACCAGGAAAAGGAGTGCCTAATATTGTACATGGTGTAAATCAAAATGAATTTAATCCAGATGAAATTGATATTTTTTCTGCAGCTTCCTGCACTACAAATGCAATTACGCCAATTTTAAAAGCCATCGAAGATACACTTGGAATCGTTAAAGGGCATTTAGAAACGATTCATGCTTATACAAATGATCAAAATTTGGTAGACAATATGCACAAAAAATACCGCCGTGGTCGCGCAGCTGGATTGAACATGGTCATCACCGAAACGGGAGCTGGAAGTGCAGTAGCAAAAGCTTTGCCAAGTTTAGCAGGAAAATTGACCTCAAACGCCATTCGAGTTCCTGTACCAAATGGTTCGTTGGTGATTTTAAATTTAGAAATCAATCATAAAACAACAATAGATGAAGTCAACGCAATTATGAAAAAATATGCTTTGGAAGGGGAATTGGTAGAGCAAATTAAATATTCATTAAACAATGAATTGGTTTCATCTGATATTATCGGCACTTCTGCTCCATCGATTTATGACAGCAATGCTACAATTGTTTCTGCTGATGGAAAAAATATTGTGCTGTATATTTGGTATGACAATGAATATGGCTACAGCCATCAAGTGATAAGACTGGCAAAATACATCGCTAAAGTAAGAAGATTTACTTACTACTAATTAAGAATTTACTCATATCTCAAAGCTTCAATAGGGTCTAGTTTTGCGGCTTTTATCGCAGGATAAGAGCCAGAAACTACTGCTACAAAAAAGCTAACAACAAATGCCCAAATTATTGCTCCCCATGGAATTATAAAAGAAAAATCTGCGGCATTTGAAATGACATAACCAATAGAAAGTCCCATAATCACGCCAAATAATCCGCCTAATTGTCCAATCAAAAGGGTTTCTATAAAAAACTGAAAAGCAATGGTTGATTTTTTTGCACCCAATGCTTTTCTAACGCCAATTTCTCGCGTACGCTCGGTTACAGAAACAATCATGATGTTCATTAGTGCAATTGAAGAACCAAAAATCGTAATGATACTAATTAAAATTGCAGCAATATCAAGTGTTCCAGTGATTTCCATGATTTTATTAATTAAATCATCACTTCGAATCACGCCAAAATTGTTGTCCTCAACTGGATTCAATTTTCTAACCCTTCTCATGGTGATTATTGCGTTGTCAGTTGCTTCTGAAAGCAATCCGTTTTTTTCGACCATCACACTCATTTCATAATTTATGCTTGGAGCTGTAAACAATGACCTTGCAACTTGAATCGGAACCAAAACACGCAAATCTTGACTATTCCCAAAAGTGGATCCTTTTTCTTTCAAAACGCCAATTACTTTAAATTTTGCGCCGCGAATTGAAATAGTTTTGCCTATTGGATTAACATTTTTCAGTAAACCTTTTGTAAAATCTGATCCAACAACACAAACATAATTATTGTTTTCTATGTCAAATCCAGTAAAATTTCGACCCATTTGCGTTTCCAAACCAGAGTTGGGTACAAAATGATTGTCAACGCCTAAAACACTAATTTCAGGATCGGTTTTCTCGGCTTCAAATTTCACTTCGGCAGTAGAAGTAGCTGTAAATGATAATGAACAATAGGTAAACGGAAAATTGTACTTGTCTTTGAATTCCTTTGCCTCGGTATATGAAATAATTGGATTTACAACCTCTCGCTCGTTTCCTCCTCGTCTTTGTGTCTTAAATTCGTATTGATTAATGTTAAAAGTATTCGAGCCCATCGACGCAAAATTGGCAGACAACGTATTTCCGAGTGCAGCAACAACAGTAAGAATACCTACCAAAGCGGTAATTCCAATTGCAATAATCAACACCGTTAAAATCGTGCGCAACAACTGCGTTCGGATTGAACTTAACGCAATTCTGACATTTTCTTTGAATAATTTAAGCATAAACGTAAGACATCAAAAACAATTATTTGTTACAAATTTATTGCCTTTTCGCCAATTATATTATTGATTTTCACTTTTTCTAAGCAGCTTTTCCAACTATCCGTTATTTGTCCTCGCCAAAACGACAATTTTTGTAAGCCAAAAAAGGAGCTTTTATGGTCGCTCTTTTTTGTCAACAAAAAAATATC